>NZ_JBSFRM010000015.1:119982-138943 GCF_053589235.1 Gordonia sp. NPDC003376
CAATCAGCAAGAGACCGTTGATGGTTGAGCCGACGAGGAGCGCAGCGACAAGGCGAGTCGAAACCCCCGCCGGCCGAATCGCCGACGGCACCACCACGATACTTGCGAACCAACGAAGGCGGCGGAAATTTCGACACGGGTCCTCGCCCCTCGGGCTCGGTCCCGGCTCAATCAGCAAGAGACCGTTGATGGTTGAGCCGACGAGGAGCGCAGCGACAAGGCGAGTCGAAACCCCCGCCGGCCGAATCGCCGACGGCACCACCAAGATACTTGCGAACCAACGAAGGCGGCGGAAATTTCGACACGGGTCCTCGCCCCTCGGGCTCGGTCCCGGCCCAATCAGCAAGAGACCGTTGATGGTTGAGCCGACGAGGAGCGCAGCGACAAGTCGAGTCGAAACCCCCGCCGGCCGAATCGCCGACGCCACCACCACGATACTTGCGAACCAACGAAGGCGGCGGAAATTTCGACACGGGTCCTCGCCCCTCGGGCTCGGTCCCGGCTCAATCAGCGTCCGATGCCCACTACCCAATCAGCAAGAGCCCATTGATGGTCGAGCCGACGAGGAGCGCAGCGACAAGTCGAGTCGAAACCCCCGCCGGCCGGGATCACCAGATCTCGACAACCGGTCAGGCCGCACCCAACTCCTCGTCTTCGTCGTCGCGACCCTCTGACAGTTTCTCGATCACGTTGCGCGCGAATACCTGCTGTTCGGTCACGGCCATCTGGTTGCGGGCGCGTGAGGTGAACGCGAAGGTCCAGTCGATGAACGTCGTGAACCGATTGCGGAAGCCCACCAGGTACAGCAGGTGCAGGAACAACCACCCCACCCAGGCGACGAAGCCACCGAACTCGATGTGCTTGTCGGTGCCGGGAACCGGGATCGTCGCGACCGCGGCGAACCGCGCCACGGTGGCCATCGACCCCTTGTCCCAGTACTCGAATGGCGGCCGCTTGCTGTAGTTGCCCTTGATGCGGGCGACGATGGTGTCGGCGGCGTAGCGGGCCGACTGGTTGGCCGCCGGCGCGAGACCCGGCACACCGTCGATGGCCATCATGTCGCCGACGACGAACACCTCGGCGTGACCGGGAATCGACAGATCCGGCTGCACCTTGACGCGACCGGCGCGATCGACTTCCACCCCGCTCTGCTCAGCGAGCTGACCGCCGAGTGGGCTGGCGGCCACACCCGCAGACCACACCTTGCACTGTGCCTCGATCCGGCGGGTCGAGCCGTCCGGGTCCTTGACCATCAGCCCGTGGTAGTCCATGTCGACGACCATCGCACCGAGTTGCACGTCCACTCCCAGCGATCGCAGTCGCTTCTCCGCGCGCGCACCGAGTTTCGGCCCGAACGGCGGCAGCACCGACGATGCCGCGTCCAGCAGGATCACCCGCGCCTGGGTCGGATCGATGTTGCGGAACGCCCCGGCGAGGGTCTTGTCGGCCAGTTCCACGATCTGCCCCGCCATCTCCACGCCGGTCGGGCCGGCGCCGATCACCACGAAGGTCAGGAGCCGCTCGCGCTCTTCCGGATCGTCCGACAGTTCGGCCTGCTCGAATGCACCGAGTATGCGGCCGCGCAGTTCGAGTGCGTCGTCGATGGTCTTGAGACCGGGGGCGAACTCGGCGAAATGGTCGTTGCCGAAGTAGGACTGGCCGGCGCCGGCGGCGACGATCAAGCTGTCGTAGGTGACCTCTGTGACCCTGCCCATGGTGCGTGAGGTGACAGTCCGCGAGGTGAGGTCGATGGTGTCGACATCGCCGAGGATCACCTGCACGTTCTTCTGCTTGGCCAGCACCACCCGGACCTGCGGGGCGATCTGACCCTGCGAGATCAGGCCGGTCGCCACTTGGTACAGCAGCGGCTGGAAGAGGTGGTGCGAGGTGCGCGCGATCATGGTGATCTCGACGTCGGCACGATTGAGTCGGCGGGCGGCCGCCAGACCGCCGAAGCCCGATCCGATGATCACCACGTGGTGACGACGGGGCTTGTCGGCGTTCGTATCCGGGGTCTGGGCTGGGGTTGGCGCAGCGTCTTGCGACATGGCACGTTCCTTCGCTTGCGGTTCGACACCCAGGCGGACGATGTCGGGGAACGGTGCTCCTTGCCGGTGGACTCCGGCTACGCCAGTCGCGAAACCGAGATTAGCTCACCGTCGCCGACGATGCGAGAGAATTCTCCGCGAACGCCGGTCGCACGCCGGCTTTCGTGCCGGAATCAGCGGGGTGGCCCTCTGGCGGGCGGTCAGTACGGCGGTCAGGTCAATCCGTTGATCGCGCGATCGGTGATCGACGGCGAGATGTAGTCGAGTACCGGCAACACCGTCCGGACCGCGGCCGGCGCGACCTGCGCGGGCCGGTGCGTGATGGCCCGGACGATCCAGGACCCGGCCTCCTCCGCGCTGAGTGCGTGGGCGCCGCTGTATTCGGCGGTCGGCGTGATCATCTCGGTCCGGACCAGCGGATAGTAGATGTTGGTGGCACGCACCTCGGGGTGCGGCCGCTCGGCATTGAGGCTGCGCCCGAAGATGGCCAGCGCATTCTTCGACGCCGCATACGCCGAGAACCGCGGGAAGGTGTGCGCCATCAACCCCCACGTGCAGACGTTGACGATCTGCCCGTGACCCCGCTCCACCATGCCGGGCAGGAGTCCGAGGGTCAGTTGCACCGCGGCGAAGTAGTTGATCGCCATCGTCCGCCGGTAGTCGTGCAGCCGGTCGGTGGAGTCGATGACCGATCGTCGGATCGACCGGCCGGCGTTGTTGACCAGCACGTCGATCCGCTCGTCGGCGAGGCCGGCGAGCAGCCGGTCGACGTCGGACTCGTCGGACAGGTCGGCGGTCCGATATCGGCAGCCGGTCTCCTCGGCGAGTGCGGTCAGCTCCGGTTCCCGCCGGGCCACGGCGATCACATCCGCGCCGCGGGTGCTCAACTGCCGTGCGGCCTCACGCCCGATCCCGGCCGATGCGCCGGTGACCAGTACCGTCAGTCCGGCGACGTCGCGGCCCGGTCCGGCGACAGCGGCCTCGATGGCCTTGGGCAGCAGGCTACGTCGCTGCAGCAACTCCGACACCACCGCGCTCGGCGAGACCCGCGACAAGGAGAACATCGAGCTCATGGCGACCTCCTACCGGATCTGCTCGCGCAGGTTGATCTCGGTCTGACGGATTGCCTGGCCTGCGAACGGCCCGAGCAGGGCACCGAGCGCACGACCGGTGAGCCCGCCCGGCAACGCGTACCGGAACTCCACCCCGACCTCGGTCCCACCGTCGGCGGTGTCGGTGAATCGCCAGCGGGTGTCCGCCCCGAATCCGGCGATCGAGGTCAGCTCGATCAGCTCGTTCTCCACCCAGTCGGTGGTCTCCACCGTCGACCGCAACGTCGTGGGACCGAGATCGAGCGCGGCCTCGAACGTGGACCCCTTTCCGCTGGTGATCTCACTGAGCACACTGAACGTGGTGATGCCGAACATGTATCGCGGCACGTTCTGGTAGTCGTTCACGTAGGCGAAGACCCGCTCGCGCGGGACCGCCACGGTGGACGAATGGCTGACTCCTGGCATCGTGGACCTCCCCTGTTCGCCGGCGCCACGGCGCCGCCCGGGCCGCCATGGACGTCACTGAGCCCAGCCTAGGTGATCGGGATCCCACGCCCGCACGAACCCTGCCATCGGCCGATGTCACGATCACCGCAGGCGATAATGTCCGTATGCGATCCCGGACCAAGATCATCGATGCCACGATCGACCTGATCGCGCACCAGGGGTTCGCCGCCGCCAGCATCGCAGCTGTGGCCAAATCGGCGGGGGTGTCCCGCCAGACCGTGTACTCGATCTTCGGCACACGCGAAGACCTCGTCTCGCAGTCCCTCGCCGAACTCGCGACCACCCTGATGGGCGAGGTCCACACCCGGATCGACGGCATCACCGACCTCACCGACTACCTCATCGAATTCCTCGTTGCGGGTCGGTCGATGTCGATGAACCACCCGGTGATGTCCACCCTCATGTCGGCCCAGGACTTCCACCCGTTCTTCGACGACGGCGCGATGGACCGCACCCGTGCGGTGGTCACCGAGTTCCTCCGGCCGATGACCGCCCGGCAGCCGAAGTACGAGCCGTACGTCGAGCAGATCGTCGACATGGTGTCCCTGCTCGGGGTATCACTGGTGGTCGTCGACGACAGCGCGCGCACCGACGACGAGATGCGCTCCTTCCTCGACATGTGGCTGCGGCCGGCGATCACCGCACTCGACGTCGGCTGACCGGCCGCCGGCCACGACCCCTCGTCCGCGACCGGCGCCCGACCACCGTCGGCCGGGGTGACCCGGTCCGTCCCAGGAACCCGGTCCCAGGCGGCCGGGCCGTCAGATCACCGAGCCGACGTCGTGGGCGACGATGTTGTCGAGTGCCCGTTCGGCGATCGCGGCGATGGTCATGGACGGGTTGCATGCCGCCGAATTGCCCGGCATCAGTGCGCCGTCGACGACGTAGAGGCCACGTTGTCCCTTCACCCGGCCGTCGAGGTCGCAGGCGACGCCCATGTTGGCGCCGCCGACGGGATGCCACGTCGACGGCACGATGCCGTTGGTGTCGAGCAGGGTCGAACCGCGGCCGGCGATCTCGACCGCGGTCGGATGGATGTGACGATTCTGGATTGTGGCGTCACCCTCCCGCGGCCACTGCACCGATGCCTCGTCGCGGGCCGAGTCGTAGACGAAATGTCCACGGGCCGAGCTCACCCCGTAGGCCACCATCATGGTGGAGTGGGTGTCCACCGGCAGCGGCGGGATGGACGCCTGGATGATGGTGAACGCATTGGCCGGATCCGACCAGTTGGGACTGCCGTAGACCACCGGACCGCCCTGTGCCGCACCGAATTGCGCGGTCGGATTGTTCCAGACGTAGATGCGGTCGGCGTTGGTTCCCCACCCGGCGCCGAGGGTGTCGGGCAGATCCGGGACGGCACCGGTCGCCCGGGCACGCACCAGCATCTTGGTGGTGCCCATCGAGCCGGCCGCCATGATCACCGCACCGGTGGTGAGGACCTTCTTCTCCAGCACGCGACCTGTTTCGTCGGTGCGGTCGACGTGAACGATCCACTTGCCGTTGCGTTCTCGTCGGACGTCGGTGACCTCGTGCAGGGTGCGGACGTCGAGGCGCCCGGTCTTCTCCGCGGCCGCGATGTAGGTGACGTCGACGCTGTGTTTACCGCCGTTGTTGACTCCGATCGCGCCGTCGCCATTGGTGTAGGCGGGCCTCATCGTGCCCGCGGTCTCGGCGAGCGCATAGTTCCAGTCGATCGGCATCGGGATCTTCTGCAACGGCAGGCCGGCCCTGCGAACGTGGGCGGCGAACTCGCGTACCACGCGATAGTTGGGGGTGCGGATCAGTGCGTCGGGTGCCGTGGCCACCTGGAGCATCTTCTCGACGCGCGGATAGTAGACAGTGTCCATCTCGCGCCAGTCGATCCCCGACGGGAAGTGCGAGGTGAACACCGACTCGATCGGCTTGAGCGTCATCCCTTGGTAGACAAGCGATCCGCCACCAAGCCCAGCGGCCACCATGGTGGTCATGGTGGGGGTGGCGATGGACTCGAACAGACCGACATACGGTTCCACGGTCAGTGGGCGACCGAACACCTGGGGCGTGGAGCGGTGCCAGAGGATGCGCTTGTCCGGACTGGTCGCACTCGGGAAGGTGGTGGCGTTCGGCCCGGTCGCCCAGCGTCGCCCCCGTTCGAGCAACACCACCGGCACGCCGGCCCGGGTGAGACGCAACGCGGCGACACCGCCACCGAAGCCGGACCCGATGATCACCGCCCGGTGGTCCTCACGCGTGGTGCGCACCCGCGCCGGGGCACCGTATCCGGGCCCCACCCCCGCAGTCGCCGCGATCACCCCGGCAGCGCCGGCAGTGGCCGCGCCCGCCAGGAAACCTCGACGCGACAACCCAGGTCGTGAGACAGCAGACATGACAAACCCCCATCATCACCGGGATGATCCCAGTTGCTCTGTGCGACAAGAAAATGCGCCCCATCCCACCGGGACACCACACCACGGCTCACACCCTCGGGCAGCACGCGGCGTCTGTGATTCGCACTCAAACTAGACACTGTCCCGGGCATGTGTCAAGATCGCACAGCGTTGTGGGATGGGACACCATTCGGCATCCGGGGATGTCACATCACAGCACACCGGACGGGCAACGCACCAGGGGAGACAGCGCTACAGGGGGAAACATCGATGCTTCACCGACGACGCCACCGACCATCCGGGAACACCGGGTCGGTGTCATGTCACCCATTCGCCACACTCGCCGTCGCGACCACGATCGCGACGGTCGCACTCGCGGGCATCGTCGCCCCGGCATCCGCCGACCCGGACGGCACACCGGCGGTCGGCGCGGCGAAGTGTGACGCCGCCTCACATCCCGAACCCGGATTGCAAGGTGATGTACCTGCCGCCCAACGTGATTCGGGTGCCACCCGCATCGGATACTCGTGCAATGTGCGACGGATCGGCGAGTACACGGGACACGGTGGCGGGATCACGTCCACCAGCGTCGGCTCCTGCGCGTACATGGGCAGCCTGTTCCCCGGCAGTCTCGTCGGTCCCGCCGCGGGCGTGCAGGTGATCGACGCGTCCAACCCGTCCCGACCGCGCCGAAGCGCCACCCTGACCGCACCCGCAATGCTCGCCGGCACCTGGGAATCACTGAAGGCCAACCGCCGCAGCGAACTGCTGGTGGGCACGGGCGTGCCCGCACTGTTCGGCGCGGGACTTCTGTCAGTCTACGACGTATCCGACTGTGCCGCACCACAACTCCTCAATCCAGAGGTGGGCGGAACGGCATCCCCGCTGCCGATCTCGGCGCATGAGGGCGGATTCTCTCCGGACGGGCGGACGTATTGGGCATCGGGCCTCGGACCCGGATTCCTCAGCGCCGTCGACCTCTCCGAGCCCAGTCGGCCGCGCGTACTCTGGCAGGGCCTCACCGGGTTGTCCACCCACGGGATCGGCGTCAGTGCCGACGGCAATCGGCTCTATCTGGCAAGCAATTTCGGCGGGATCACAGTGTGGGATGTGTCGGCGGTGCAGCGACGCGACCACCATCCACAGGTGCGACGCCTGGCCGAGCTCACCTGGACCGACGGATGGGCGACACAGCACAGCGTGCCGGTGACCTACGGCGGCAAGGAATTCCTGTTCACCGTCGACGAGGGCGGCTCGGGCGGTGTGAAACTCATCGACGTCTCCACGCCGATCCGCCCGCGGGTCGTCAACAAGCTCAAGCTGGCGATCAATCTGCGACGCAACGCGGATTCGGCCACCGCATCGTCGATGGGTGGCGGTGTGTTCGCCTACGAGTCGCATTACTGCGCCGCCGACCGGCCCGCGAATCCGACGGCACTCGCCTGCGGGTGGTTCTCCTCGGGCGTCCGGGTCTTCGATGTCCACGACCCGTTCCATGTCCGCGAGATCGCCTATTACAACCCGCCCGCGCGAACGGGGCAGGAAGGCACGCTGAGCAACTCCCCACATGCACTGCTGTCGGTGGCCGGCGTGCCGCTGCTCAGCGTTCCGGCGGTCCTGCAGTCGCTGGCCTCGGGAGCGTTCGACCCCGCACAGGCCGGCAGCTCCCGCACCGGTCGGGTGGTGGGCGACCTGAGTGCCGACTGGTGCGCCTCCCCGCCCGAGTGGCGCGGCCGTCAGCTCTGGGCCACCTGCGCCGACAACGGTTTCCAGGTCCTCGAATTGTCGGCGTCGGCGTACACGCCGCCGCCGGACCAGCAGTCGACGGTGGGTTCGTGATGCGACGCCGCGTCATCGTGAGCGCGACCGCCGCCGTGGTGATCGCGGTGGCGGTGGCGGCCGGTTGGCTGCTCCGTGCGACGGCGGGATCGGATGCGGCGGTGTCGGTCCCGACCCCGTCCACCGTCGAGATCGGGTACCTGCAGGACATGGCCACCCATCATCAGCAGGCGGTGGTGATGGCGAAGGCGATCGATCGGGAGGGTATCGACCCGGGGGTCCGACTGCTGGCACGCCAGATCTCCGAATCGCAGCAGTACGAACTCGGCACGATGATCGGCTGGCTCCGGATGTCCGGGCAGCCGATGGACAATCCGGAGCCGATGGCCTGGATGCCCGACACCGATCACATGTCGGCCATGTCGAACCACCCGGGCAGCCATCACGGCGACGCCCACGACATGCCGGGGATGGCGACCCCCGAACAACTCGGGCAGCTCGGGTCGGCGTCGGGCGCTGCCGCGGAGGATCTGTTCCTGGAGTTGATGTCTCGCCACCATCAGGGCGGTATCGCGATGGCACGGACCGTCTTGCCCATCGTGACGACGGCGGCGGTGCGCGAGTCGGTGCTCGACACCATCAACGGCCAGAGCAGAGAGGTCGGGCTGATGGAGTCGATGCTCGAAGAACGCAGCAGCCAGGCGCCGATCCCGGGCTGATCGCCGTTCGGACGGGTACCGGTTCTGCCGGTGGCAAGAGAACCGCCCGTGGTACCGACACGGCCGGGGGTACCAGAACTGCTGTCGTCCGACCGCCCGATATCGCCCGTACCGGCCATCTCGCTACCATCGCCCGATGAACCCCGGCACCGGCGGTATCGGCGCGTCCCCGACGCAGCATCTCGCCCGCCCTGACGGGCGTGCCCGGCCGGGTGCGCCGAATGCCGCGCCGCGCCCTCCCGGGCGCCCGATTCCGTCAGCGGGCCCGATTCCTTCGGCTGTCGCGTCTCCCGTTGCACCCAGTTCTCGTCCGCCGGCTCCGTTCCCACCTTCGGTTCCGGTCCCGGTCCTCGGGCCGCCCACCGTCGGACCCGATCCGGTCGCCGTCGCACTGCGACGGCCATGGCAGGTCACGTTCTACGGGTGGTGGGTCATCGTCGGGGTCGTACTCATGACGATCTCCGAGATCGTGTGGATCGTGTTTCTGGTGCAATCCGGTCTCCTCGACCTCGACGAGGGCACCACAACCCACACCGATGTCTACGGGGACACCTCGGTGACGACGACCACCAGCATCGATTTCGCCGTCCCGCCGAGATTGCTCCTGCTCTTCTCTCTGATCGTCTTCATCGCAGTGCTCATCGAACTCGCCATCGCGGTGGCCTTCCTCCGCGGCAGCCGGGGCGCCTACCTCTACCACTCCGTGAACCTGATCCTGAAGCTGGTCGTCCCGATTCTGCTGGTCGTCCTGGTCGTCGCCACCGTGTTGCTGGGGACCGGGACCTCGGCCGTGAACCTCGGGCTGGGCTCATGAGCACCGAGATGACGATCGCAGTGGTCGCCGCCGTCGTCGGGGTACTGCTCGTCATCCCGAGCCTGGCCTTCCAGGCCTATCTGCTGTGGAACAAGCGCACCAAGGCGTACTTCAGCAAAGAAAGTGTCGAGATCCGACGGCGTCATCGCAACGGCGGGCTCTGATCCCGCGCGCACCGACAACGTTCGATCCCCCAGTGACAGTTCGATCCCCCAGTGACAGTTCAATCCCCCAGTGACAGCGAGACCTTGCGCAGCAGCGCGGTCAGGGTGGCGCGTTCGGCGTCGTCGAGTCCGTCCAGGACCTGCCGATCGTCGTCGAGACGGCGTGGGAGTTCACGATCGACCAGCGCCCGCCCGGCGTCGGTGGGCGCGAGCAGCACCACACGTCCGTCCCGCTCGGACTTGTGCCGCTCGAGGAGCCCACGGCGCGAGAGGCTGTCGCCGATCTTGGTCACCGACGCCCCGCTGAGCATCGTCGTGAACACGACTTCGCTCGCCCGCAACGGCCGTTCGGCGCGGACGAGTGCGCCGAGCACATCGAACTCGGATCGGGTGATCCCGTGGACCTCGAGGTTGCGGTCGAGTCGTGCGCTGGTGACCGAGGCGATGCGCTGGACGCGGCCGAGGATGCCCACCGGCGACATGTCCAGATCCGGATAGGCGCGGGCCCATTCACCGAGGACATGGTCGACGACGTCGGTGGTTTCGGTCACCTGGGCCATGGTAGCCCCCCGGCATTTCTCCCCGGGGGATTACTTCACTAGTAAAATAGTGATAAAGTACTTTTATGTCGTCCACCCCCGTCCTGCCCGCGTCCGCCCCGACCGACACCGAACCGGCCCGATCGATGCGCGGCGATGCGGTACGGCACTGGGTGCGCGCACAGACCTGGCGGGACATCGCGGCACTGGAGTTCGCCCGGATCGGCTACGCCGTGCCGATCCGCGTCGGTGTCGCGGTCGCCCTGGTGATGGTCGTGGGCGGACTGACCGGTCATCGGGACGTCGCAGGCCTCGCCGCCCTGGGCGCACTGATCTCCGCATTCTGTCGGCCCGACCCCTATCCGGTCCGGCTCCCCCGCCTGCTGGTGATCGGCGCCGCGCTGACCGCATCGGTCGCGATCGGCGGGACGCTGGGCACATACTCGTCGTCCACGGTCGTCAACATCATCGTGATCTCCCTGCTCGGCGGTGCATCGGTGTACCTGATGACCGCCCTGCACATCGTCGGGCCGGGTGCGGTGATCATCATGTTCGCGGCCAACGGTGCCGCAGCTTCCGTGGCGATCACCGGCATCGGACATGCCACCGCGGCCACCGCGATCGGCGCCGCCGTCGGCATCCTGGCCTCGATCGCCCCGTGGTTGCTGGGCCTTGCCCGGACGGAGGCCGCCGCGCCACGCCGCGAATCACTGCGCATGGCACTGGCCGGCGGACACACTCGCGCGGCGCACCGTCATCTGCTCTACACCGCCGGTCGCATCACGGTGGCCGCCGCCATCGCCGGTGGGGCGGCCGCCGCCATCGGCCTGGCCCACCCGATGTGGGCGGCCATGGGCGGCGTCGCCGCCATGCAGGGTGTGGCCTATCACCTCACCGTCCGGCGTGGTGTGCAACGCCTGATCGGCAATGTCATCGGCGGCGTGATCGCGGCGGTCCTCCTCGCCCTGCCGCTGGGCTACTGGGGTGCGGTCGTGGCGATCGTCATCTTCCAGATCGCCGCCGAGATCTTCTCCACCGTCAACTACGCCCTGTGCTCGGTGGTGGTCACCCCGATGGCACTGTTGCTGACCGGGATCGGCTCGCACCTCAGCCCTGACACGGCCGTCGACCGTGTCCTCGACACGTTGATCGGCATCGTGATCGGCATCGTCATCGCCGCGATCACCATCACCCGGGCCGACGTGGCCCGGTGACCATCGGGCATTCGGGCATTCGGGCATTCGGGCGAACAAACCTAGTTTTCACGGGCGTCACATTCACGCAACGGTGCGGGTACCTGCCACTCATAGCGTCGTATCGCTTGCACAACGCCCGTGCCCTGCCCGGGGCCACCCAGGCCCCCGGGAAGAGCGGAACCGAAATCCCCCAGGAGTACCCATGAGTGGCAGCATGTCGCGCCGACAGGCCATCGAGGCCGTGACCACCTACGAGATGGACGACGAGGGCTTCCCCGAGCCGCTCGCCGACACCTTCGGCCGCAACGTCTTCACCCTGTCGGTGATGAAGTCGCGTCTCCCCAAGCACGTGTTCAAGGCCGTCTCGGCCACCATCGACAAAGGCGCTCCGCTCGATCCCACCCTGGCCGACTACGTCGCCTCCGCGATGAAGGACTGGGCCATCGAGAAGGGCGCATCCCACTACGCGCACGTCTTCTACCCGCTGACCGGCTTCACCGCCGAGAAGCACGACTCCTTCCTCGAACCCGACCCCTCGGGCGCGTCGCTGGCCGAGTTCCAGGGCAAGACCCTCCTGCAGGGCGAGCCGGACGCGTCGAGCTTCCCCAACGGCGGCCTACGCGGCACCTTCGAGGCCCGCGGCTACACCGGCTGGGACGTCACCAGCCCGGCGTACATCCTGGAGAACCCGAAGGGCAACACGCTGTGCATCCCGACCATCTTCATCTCCTGGACCGGTGAGGCCCTGGACAAGAAGACCCCGCTGCTGCGCAGCCAGCAGGCCATGAGCAAGCAGGCGATGCGTCTGCTGAAGCTGTTCGGGCACAACGACGTCGACACCGTCGTGTCCTATGCGGGCGCCGAGCAGGAGTACTTCCTGATCGACCGCCATTTCTACTTCGCCCGCCCCGACCTGATGACCGCCAACCGGACCCTGTTCGGCGCCAAGCCGTCCAAGGGCCAGGAATTCGACGACCACTATTTCGGCGCCATCCCGGATCGCGTGTTGGCCTTCATGATCGAGCTCGACCGCGAACTGTTCAAACAGGGCATCCCGGCCAAGACCCGGCACAACGAGGTGGCCCCCGGCCAGTTCGAGATCGCCCCGGTCTTCGAGAAGTCCAACCTGGCCCACGACCACCAGCAGCTGATGATGACCACCATGAAGAAGGTGGCCGAGCGCTACGGCATGGTCTGTCTGCTGCACGAGAAGCCGTTCGCGGGCGTCAACGGTTCGGGCAAGCACGTCAACTTCTCCCTCGGCAACAACAACCAGGGCAACCTGCTCAACCCGGGTGACACCCCGCACGAGAACGAGCAGTTCCTGGTGTTCTGTGCGGCCATCATCCGTGGCGTGCACAAGTACGGCGGCCTGCTGCGCTCCTCGATCGCCTCGGCGTCCAACGATCACCGTCTCGGCGCCAACGAGGCCCCGCCGGCGATCATCTCGATCTTCCTCGGCGAGCAACTGGCCGACGTCTTCGACCAGATCGCCAAGGGCGGCGCCAAGGCCAGCAAGGCCTCCGGCGTCATCGAACTCGGCGTCGACACCCTGCCGCCGCTCAAGGCCGATGCCGGTGACCGCAACCGCACCAGCCCGTTCGCCTTCACCGGCAACCGTTTCGAGTTCCGCGCGCCCGGCTCCAACCAGTCGATCGCCGATCCGATGATCGCGATCAACGCGATGCTCACCGAGTCGCTGGACTACGTCTGCACCAGTCTGGAGAAGTCCACCGAGGAGGGCATCCCCTTCGACGACGCCGTACAGAAGGTGCTCGAGGAGATCATCACCGAGCACGGCAAGGTGGTGTTCAACGGCGACGGCTACTCCGATGCGTGGCAGGAGGAGGCCGCCACCCGTGGACTGCTGAACCTGCGCACCACCGTCGACGCGATGGCCCAGCTCGACGAGCCGGCGATCAAGGAGCTGATGAGCAGCTACGGAATCCTGTCGGAGCGAGAGCTCAAGGCGCGCAAGGAGGTCGTGCTCGAGCAGTACGCCCTGGCCCTGCTGGTGGAGGCCAAGGAGACCCTCGAGATCGCCAAGACCATGATCCTGCCCGCGGCCACCCGCTACATGGGCGAGCTCGCCGGCACCCAGGCCAGCCTGAAGGCCGCCGGCGTCGACATGGAGACCCCGGTACTCAAGACGATGACCGTCGCGGTGAGCGAACTCAACGACAAGATGGACATCCTCGAGGAGGCCATCGGCGGGTTCCACGGAGACACCGTCGAGACCGAGGCCGAGTACGCACTCGCCTCGCTGATCCCGGTGATGAACGACGTGCGCACCGCGTCGGACAAACTGGAGGGCATCGTGGCCGACGACCTGTGGCCGCTGCCCACCTACAACGAGATGCTGACCATCCTCTGATAGTCCACCGTCACAACAGATCTGGCCGACCTGGTCGCTGCGGGGGCATGAGCACCCGCAACGACAACGCCACCACCACCCTGGTGGCCGGGTCGGCCAGATCCATTCCGGTGACCGTCTGGAGTCGTCGGATCCGGTAGCGCAACGTGTTCGGATGCACGTTGAGATCGGCCGCCGCCGCCCGCACGTCCCCGAACCGGTCGAGATATGCCCGCAACGACACCACGAATTCGCTGCCGCCACGTGCGTCGGTGTCAGCGAGTTCCCGCACCCGGGAGTCGACGAGATCCGGGTTCTCCGAGAGAAGTTCGACGATCGACCCCAGCAATACCCCCGTCCGCGACGCGGCAGTCGTGGTCACCGGATCGATCAGGTCACCGGCCCGGCCCGCGGCGTCGAGCACCTTGTCGACCTGAACCCGCAGCCCCGGCACCTCCCCCACCCCCGTTGCCGGACCGGCGATCACGGCCCGCACCGCCAGCCCGAACTGTCGGTGGGTGGCGTCGACGACGGTCTGCGCCCACGCCTGAACCGACGGTGAATCCACCGCTGGCAGAACGACATAGGCACGTGCCCCCACCATGGTGGTCACCGACAACGGGCTGAATGCACTGGCATGCAGCGTCAGTGCCGATATCCGCCCGGACGTCGCCGCGACCGGCGACGGGTCGGCGGGACCGAATCCCACCACGATGACGTCGGCCGCGGGATCGATTCCCAGCTCGGCACCGAGATGCTGGTTGTCGACCGGGCCGCCCCGCACGCCGAGCAGGCGACGCACCAGATCATCGTGGCCGGTGCCCGCGGCGCGTCGGCGGACGATCACCCGCGCGGCCATCGCCGCGGCCCCGATCAGCACCTCGTCGGTGTCCGGTGCGGGCTCGGCGTCGCCCTGCTGCAGCCACACCACGCCGAGGAACTCGCCGATGCGTCGCTCCCCCGCGGTGCCACCGACGACGGGCGTCCGGATGGCCACCGCGCGGCGTGGACGGAGACCGAGATCGACGCGTGCGTCCACGGTGACCACCGCCGCCGACGTGCGCAGGGCGTCCATCACACCCCACTGCCGCAACCACGCCAGCATCTCCGGCGGTCCCTCGCGACCCAGGATCGACAGCCTGCGCAATTCGTCTGCCTCGTCGCCGGCCGAACTGTAGGCCAGCACATGCGAGCGTTCGTCCTCGATGCTGATCAACCCACCGGTCCGGCGGGCGACCTGCGCGGCGAGCTCGAAGAGATCACCCACATTGCCCTGCACCATCGACTCCTCGGAGCCGACCGACGCCGTGGCGGTGTCGATCACGCCGCTGACGAGGTGATACACGCGTTCCCACCGGGCGTGGGGGTCGACGGCGATCACCGCGATACCCAGGGAGTCGGCCCGGCCCACCACGGCCGGCGTCGGCGCCTTGGTCATCACCGCCACCGGCATCCGACCGCCCAGTCCGTCCAGCCACTCGATCGCTGCGGCCTCCCCGACACCCACCAGCAGGAACAGCTGCGCCCCGCGCGCACCCCGACCGAGACCGAGCTCGACATCGTCGGCGTCGAGCATCGCCAGATCGGCGATCCGCGCGTCGAGGCCGGCCGGCGCGGTCACCAGCGCGGCCACCGTCCTGTCCAGCGCCAACAACAGCCGACCCAGCTCGACGCCGTCGAACGCGATGGTCTCCCGCTGGGTCATGTCCCCACGCTAGACCGACGACGGTGCGCATTCGAGACGATTGTCTGTCCGGTCCCACAACATCTTGATTCGTTCTTGAGTTCATCGGACATATCAGCGTGGTTCGCGGGTTGCTGCACTGAGGTATGGATGCCATCACCTCCGTTCCCCACCCGTCCAACGAGCCCGTCCACACCTATGCACCCGGCACCCCCGAACGAGAACGCATCGCTGCCGAACTGGCCGCGCAGAGTGCCGCCGGCCCGCGCGATCTGCCCCAGGTGATCGGCGGCGTCGCCCACACCGGCGATGGCGACCCGATCTCCGTCGTCCAGCCGCATGCGCACCACGAGGTGCTGGGCACGATCCGCACTGCGACCCATCACGACGCCCGTGCCGCGATCGACGCCGCACGCGACGCCGCCGCGGACTGGGCCCGCACCCCCTTCGATGATCGTGCCGCGGTACTGCTGCGTGCTGCCGACCTGTTGTCGGGGCCGTGGCGTGAGCGGATCGCCGCGGCCACCATGCTCGGTCAGTCGAAGACGGTGCAGCAGGCCGAGATCGACGCGCCCTGCGAGCTCGTCGACTTCTGGCGATTCAACGTCTCATTCGCACGCGAGATCCTCGCCGAGCAACCGATGTCGTCACCCGGGGTGTGGAACCGGCTCGATCATCGTCCACTCGACGGATTCGTCTATGCCGTCACCCCGTTCAACTTCACCGCGATCGCAGCCAACCTACCCACTGCACCGATGCTGATGGGCAACACCGTGGTCTGGAAGCCCTCACCGACACAGGCATATTCGGCCCATCTGACCATGCAGCTGCTGATCGAGGCCGGGATGCCGCCCGGGGCGATCAACCTGGTCCACGGAGACGGGCATGCGGTGTCGGAGGTGGCGCTCACCGATCCGGACCTGGCGGGCATCCACTTCACCGGCTCGACGGCCACTTTCCAACACCTGTGGCGGGAGGTGGGCGCACGAATCGACCGCTACCGCAACTATCCGCGTCTGGTCGGCGAGACAGGCGGCAAGGACTTCATCGTCGCCCATGCCTCGGCCGATCCGGATGTGCTGCGGACGGCATTGGTCCGCGGCGCGTTCGAGTACCAGGGTCAGAAGTGTTCGGCTGCCTCCCGCGCCTACATCGCGCGCTCGGTGTGGGACCGGATGGGCGACGACTTCCTCAGCGAGACCAACGAACTCACCTACGGCGATGTCCGGGATCTGGGCAACTTCGGATCCGCACTGATCGATCGCCGCGCCTACGACAAGTCGGTGGCCGCAATCGATCGGGCCAAGACGGTACCGACGATGACGGTTGCCGTGGGTGGGGCGTGCGACGACTCCACCGGATACTTCGTCCGACCCACGGTGCTGCTCGGCGACGACCCCGCCGACGAGGCGTTCAGCACAGAGTACTTCGGTCCGATCCTGTCGGTGCACGTCTACGACGACGACGCCTACACCGACACACTGCATCTGGTGGATTCGACGGCGCGCTATGCACTGACCGGGTCCATCATCGCGACCGAGGTGTCGGCGGTGGCCACCGCGGCCGACATCCTGCGGAACGCGGCAGGCAACTTCTACATCAACGACAAGCCCACCGGCGCCGTCGTCGGTCAACAGCCCTTCGGCGGCGGTCGGGCGTCGGGCACCAACGACAAGGCCGGTTCCAAGGCCAATCTGATGCGATGGACGTCCACACGGACGATCAAGGAAACCTTCGTCCCACCGACCGAATCCGCCTATCCGCATATGGGTGCGCAATGAGCACGGCGTTCGATTCGCTTCTGCGGCCGATGATCCTGCGGGCCGCCGCGAGTAACCACATCAAGAGCACCGCCACGCGCCTGCCGATCACCGCCCCTGTGGTCAACCGGTTCGTCGCCGGCGAGACACAGGAGCAGTTGCTGTCGGCGGTGACGGCGTCGCTCGGGGCAGGGCTGTCGGTGAGCGTGGACCATCTCGGCGAGGACACCGTCGACGAGGCCGCCGCAGATGCGACGGTGCGCGCATATCTGTCTGTCCTGGAATCCATGTCGGGTCTGGGAGCGTCAGGTACCGGGCGTCTGGAGGTGTCGCTCAAACTGACCGCACTGGGACAGTCGCTACCGCGGCACGGTCGCAAGATCGCCACCGAGAACGCCCGCACGATCTGCGCCGCCGCCCGCACGGCCGGCGTGCTGGTGACCGTCGACGCCGAGGATCACTCGACCGTCGACGAGCGAGTCACCATCGTGCGCGAGTTGCGTCAGGACTTCGACGAGCTCGGTACAGTCTTGCAGGCATATCTACGTCGTACCGAAGACGACTGCCGAGAGTTCGCAGCATCCGGGGCACGCATCCGCCTGTGCAAGGGCGCCTACGCCGAGCCACGGTCGGTGGCATTCGACACCCACGCCCTGGTGGACGACTCGTATCTGCGGTGCCTGCGAATCCTCATGCACGGCAGCGGCTACCCCATGGTCGCCAGTCACGACCCGACGATGATCGAGGCCGCCCGGTTGCTCGCTCGTGAATGCGGCAGGACACCGGACTCCTGGGAGCATCAGATGCTCTACGGAATCCGGACCGCCGAGCAGCACCGGCTGGCCGACGACGGCGCGCAGGTACGGGTGTACATCCCCTACGGCAGTCAGTGGTACGGCTACTTCGTCCGCCGCCTGGCCGAGCGGCCCGCCAACCTGCTGTTCTTCTTACACGCCTTGGCGGAGCGTCGGCAAGAGTGAACTCCGTGGATGGAATCGCGCACCCGACGTGTCTCGATCGGCTCAACCATCCACAGCCTCTTGCCGATTGATCCGGGACCGAGCATCGCACGGAACCCTCGAACGCTGATCGAGCCGGGACCGAGCATCGCGACGACCCCCGAACGATGATTGAGCCGGGACCGAGCGAAGCGAGGACCCCCGAACGATGATTGAGCCGGGACCGAGCGAAGCGAGGACCGAGTCGAAATCTCCACAGCCAGCATCGGATGCGTAACCACCTCCAGAGTGGTCACGGTGACGAGCTCGGCCGACAGAGGTTTCGACACGCCTCGTCGCTACGCTCCTCATCGGCTCAACCACCAACAGCCCGTTGCTGATTGAGCGAGGACACCCGAACGATGATTGAGCCGGGACCGAGCGAAGCGAGGACCCCCGAACGATGATTGAGCCGGGACCGAGCATCGCGAGGACCCGTGTCGAAATCTCCGCAGCCAGCACTGGGTGGTAACCACCTCCAGAGTGGTCACGGTGACGAGCTCGGCCGACAGAGGTTTCGACACGCCTCGTCGCTACGCTCCTCACCGGCTCAACCACCAACAGCCTCTTGCTGATTGAGCCGGGACCGAGCGAAGCGAGGACCCCCGAACGATGATTGAGCCGGGACCGAGCATCGCGAGGACCCGTGTCGAAATCTCCGCAGCCAGCACTGGGTGGTGACCACCTCCGGAGTGGTCACGCCGGCGAGCTCGGCCGACGGAGGTTTCGACACGCCTCGTCGCTCTGCTCCTCATCGGCTCAACCACCAACAGCCCGTTGCTGATTGAGCCGGGACCGAGCGAAGCGAGGACCCCAGTCGAAATCTCCACAGCCAACGATGTCCCCAACAACCCCACAGGTGAACCCCAACCCCCACAGTGAAAAGCCGACCCACTTTATCCACAAATACTGATCACCTTGACAATTCGACGTCGGTTCGCCTATACGTTCGCTACAATAGAACACATGCAGGGGGAAC
>NZ_JBSFRM010000016.1:0-279 GCF_053589235.1 Gordonia sp. NPDC003376
AAGTCACATCCGGTCGGTCCGTCCACCCGGGCATCGGCAGAATGAGCCGTGACCAATCCCCAACAATTGTCGGGAACGGTCAACCACCAACAGAGCCAGATGCCCGGTGGACTGAACACAACCACCAACTTGGTGGCTCCACAAGAGTGACACTGAAATCACCAACGACCAGACGATGGTTGAGCCGCAAACCTCCACCGGCCAAGCCCACCAACGGCCAGACGATGGTTGAGCCGACGAGGAGCGAAGCGACAAGTCGTGTCGAAACCTCCGCCGGCC
>NZ_JBSFRM010000016.1:376-37330 GCF_053589235.1 Gordonia sp. NPDC003376
GCCGAGCACACCAACGCAACCACCTCGGAGCTGGTCACCACCCAACCCACACCACCGAGATTTCGACACGGGTCCTCGCGATGCTCGGTCCCGGCTCAATCACCAACGACCAGACGATGGTTGAGCCGCAAACCTCCACCGGCCAAGCTCACCAACGACCAGACAATGATCGAACCGCAAACCTCCACCAGCCAAGCTCACCAACGGCCAGACGATGGTTGAATCGCAAACCTCCACCGGCCAAGCTCACCAACGACCAGACGATGGTTGAGCCGACGAGGAGCGAAGCGACAAGTCGTGTCGAAACCTCCGCCGGCCGAGCACACCAACGCAACCACCTCGGAGCTGGTCACCACCCAACCCACACCACCGAGATTTCGACACGGGTCCTCGCGATGCTCGGTCCCGGCTCGATCACCAACCGTCACAACCGCCGGCCGACTGACCGGATCAGCTGCTCAGGAACGCCTGCAGCGCAGCCGAATACATCGGGACATCGGCGGCGCCCATCAGCTCCCGCGCGCTGTGCATGGCCAGCTGCGGTGCGCCGACATCGATGGTCGTCAGACCGGTGCGGGTCGCGGTGATCGGGCCGATCGTCGAACCGCACGGCAGATCGGCGCGGTGGGTGTAGCGCTGCATCGGGACGCCGGCGGTGTCGCAGGCGAGCGCGAAGATCGCCTCCCCCACCGCATCCGAGGCGTAGCGCAGGTTCTGGTTGACCTTGAGCACCGGCCCACCACCGATCGCTATGCGGTGCGACGGCTCGTGCCGATCCGGGTAGTTGGGGTGAGTGGCATGCGCCATGTCACCCGACACACAGATACTGGAGGCCATCGCCTGCAGGAAGTCCGAGCGATCCCCGCCGCGCGCCAACACGATTCGCTCCAGGACCGTCGGCAGGAACTCCGACGCCGCACCGCGCTCGGACCCGCTGCCGACCTCTTCGTGGTCGAACAGCGCCAGCACCCGGGTGTGGATGGACGGCGCACCGTCGAGCAACGCCGTCAGCCCGGCATAGCAGGTGCCCTGGTTGTCCAGCCGCGGCGCCGACAACAGGTCTTCGTCGGCGCCGAGCAGCCGTGACGGTGCGACGTCGTGGGTCATCAGCTCCCAGCCGAGCAGAGCACCGGGATCGATACCCGCGTACTCGGCGACCCAGTCGAGCACGCCGGGGACGGCGTCGCCGATCCCCCACAGGCCGTCGACGTGTCGTTGCGGATCGAGGGTCACGCCCTTGCGATCGGCGGACAGATGGATTGCCAACTGCGGCACCCGAACCACCGGCTCGGTGACGTGCACCAGCGTGCGCACGACAGCGCCGCCGTCACGGTAGGCCAGACGCCCCGACAGCCCGAGGTCGCGGTCGAGCCAGGAGTTCAGCCACGCCCCGCCGTACGGTTCGAGCGCCACCATCGCCACACCGGCCGAGGTGCGGTCGGGATGCTGCTTGAGCCGCAGGTTGGGGCTGTCGGTGTGCCCACCCACGATGCGGAAGTCGTCGGCCTCCCCGAGGTCGAACGCGATGATCGATCCACCACGGATCACGTAGAAGCTCCGCGGACCGCCGCTACGGGCGGCCGTGAAAACCTCTGTGGCCCATTCATGTTCCTCGTGGAGCCGGTGGTAGCCGGCCGCCTCGAGGGTGGCGGCCACGGTGACACACACGTGGAACGGCGACGGTGAGGCGTCGATGAACTCGCCGAGGCCGGTGGCGGTGGCCGACGTCGGCAGCGTGGGGGTGCTCATCGGAGTCGGCGCCCTCAGGCGTTCGCGAGTACCGCGTCGATCGCGGAATAGAACAGTCCCAGGCCGTCGTCACTCGGGCCGGTGAGGGCCTCGGTGGCGTGCTCGGGATGGGGCATCAGACCGACGATTCGTCCGTCGGCACTGGAGATCCCGGCGATGTCGAGTGTCGAGCCGTTCGGGTTGTCACCGGCGTAGGTGAACACGATCCGGCCCTCACCCTCGAGTTCCTCGAGCTTGCGCTGGGGTGCCACGTACCGTCCCTCGCCCGACTTGAGGGGGATCAGGATCTCCGCGCCCCGCTCGAACCGGGTGGTCCAGGCGGTGGTGTTGGACTCGACGCGCAGCCACTGGTCGCGGCAGATGAAGTGAAGTCCCTCGTTGCGGGCCAACGCACCCGGCAGCAGGCCTGCCTCGCAGAGGACCTGGAAACCATTGCAGATGCCCAGGACCGGCATCCCCTTGCCCGCCGCCTCGACGACCGACCCCATCACCGGCGCGAACTTGGCGATCGCACCGGCGCGCAGGTAGTCGCCGTAGGAGAAGCCGCCGGGGACGATGACGGCGTCGACACCCTTGAGGTCGGCGTCGCCGTGCCACAACTCGACGGCCTCGGCACCGGCGATGCGGGCCGCACGGGCGGCGTCGACGTCATCGAGGGTGCCGGGGAAGGTGATGACCCCGATACGTGCTGTCATCTCGCGCCGACCTACTCCGCGACCCGGGAGACGCTGAAGTTCTCGATCACCGTGTTGGTGAGCAACTCCTCGGCGATACGCTCGAGGGTGACGTCATCGACGTCGTCGTCGACCTCGAGCTCGAATCGCTTGCCCTGTCGGACGTCGGCGATCCCGGAGAATCCCAGACGCCCGAGCGCACCGACGATGGCCTGCCCCTGCGGATCGAGGATCTCGGCCTTGGGCATCACGTCGACCACCACACGTGCCATCGGCACACGCTCCCATCTGCTGTCCCCACTCCCCGGAGGTGGGGGCGGAGGTTGGCTGAACACCGAACACCTTACCGCCTGCGATGTGCGCCGATGAGATCGCGTGCTGCGCCGGTGCCGCCACCGGATCCGACCCGGACGTGCCGGCCACGGTGCCGTCCTACAGTGCGGACTCGATGGCCTCGATCACCTCGGGAGCGAGGGGCTCGGTGCGCGGACGGAATCGCCCCAGCACCGCACCGTCGGCACCGACGAGGAACTTCTCGAAATTCCACTGGATGTCGCCGGCCTCACCGGTGGCGTCGGGAGTCTTGGTGAGCTCGTCATACAGCGGGTGCCGGTCGTCGCCGTTGACGTCGGTCTTGGCGAGCAGCGGAAAGGTGACGCCGTAGGAGGTCGAGCAGAAGGTGGCGATCTCCTCGGGCGAACCCGGCTCCTGACCCATGAACTGGTTGCACGGCACACCGACGACGGTCAGGCCCCGATCGGCATAAGTGGTGGCGATCTCCTCGAGACCGGCGTACTGCGGCGTGAGGCCGCACTTGCTGGCGACGTTCACCACCAGCAGCGGTCCGGTGAAGTCGGCGAGGCTCAGCGCGGAGCCGTCGAGGGCGGAAACCGGGATGTCCTTGATATTGGTCATGATCCGAGCCTATCGACGTCCCGGCCGTCCATCGCCGTGAGCCAGTTCACAATGTTGCGGGACATGCTTGCGTATCACCGAATAATTGCGTGGACGAGATAGTTGCGTCGGCGTTACTATTTTTCGGTGTCCCCTCCAGAGTCTCCCGAAGAATCGGGCGCCGTCCTGCACGGATTCCTCGATCGACTCGCCTGCGTGGCCAAGACCGACACGATGGATTCGATGGCCGGTTCCGACCTCACCTTCACCCAGTTCCGGGTGATGTGCGCGGTCGGGGCAGCCGAAGAACCGATCTCCGTCCATGAGATCGGTGACGCCATCCGTCTGTCCCTGGCCGCAACCGGGCGCACCGTCGACGGCCTGGTCCGCCAGGACTTCCTCGACCGGCGTGAGGACAGCGCCGATCGTCGGGTCAAGCGGATCACCCTCACCGATGTCGGTCAGCGATTCCTCGACGAACAGCTGGCAGTGAAGAAGGAGCTGGTCACGAGGTTCCTGGCCGGCCTCCCCGACCAGTTGCGCACCGGGCTCACCCGCGCGTTGCGCCCGATCCTCGACGCCGACGTCGACTACTTCGACTTCACCCGTTCCACCCGCCTGCCGGCCCACGAGCAGAAAGTCACCTCATGACGAAATCCTCCACCGGTGGTCAGCTCCACGAGGGGCCACCGGACACCAAACTCGACAAGCACGTGCTGACCGTCGCCGGTGTGGTCGTGCTCGGCGCGATCATGTCGATCCTCGACGTCACCGTGGTGTCGGTGGCGCAGAACACCTTCCAGGAGACCTTCGACACCAACGCCGCCGGTGCCGCCTGGACGATGACCGGCTACACCCTGGCGCTCGCCGCGGTGATCCCGTTGTCGAGCTGGGCCGCAGCCCGTTTCGGCACCAAGAAGGTGTACCTGACATCGCTGGTCCTGTTCGTGATCGGTTCGGCGCTCTGTGCACTGGCCTGGAACATCGGCTCGCTGGTCGCCTTCCGCGTGATCCAGGGTCTCGGCGGTGGTCTGCTCATGCCGATCGGCATGATGATCCTGACCAAGGCTGCCGGCCCCGAGCGGGTCGGTTCGGTCATGGCCGTGCTCGGTATCCCGATGCTGCTGGGCCCGATCGGCGGCCCGATCCTCGGCGGCCTGCTGATCGAGAAGGCCAGCTGGCACTGGGTGTTCCTGATCAACGTCCCGATCGGCATCGTCGCCATGATCTACGCGTGGATCGTGCTGCGTGACGACGGGGAGACCACCCGACCGACCATCGACTTCGTCGGGCTGCTGCTGCTCTCGCCCGGTCTGGCACTGTTCCTGTACGGCATCTCGTCATCGGCGGAGGCCGGCACCTTCATCGACGCCAAAGTGCTCACCACCGCGATCATCGGTGCCCTCCTGATCATCGCCTTCATCTTCCACGCGCTGCGTGCGAAGAACCCCCTGCTGGATCTGCGGCTGTTCAAGAACCGGACGCTGGCGATCGCGGTGATCACCATGACGCTGTTCATGATCGCCTTCTTCGGCGCATCACTGCTGTACCCGCAGTACTTCATCGGTGTGCGCGGCGAGTCGACGCTGATGGCCGGTCTGCTGCTGGCCCCGCAGGGTCTGGGCGCGATGCTCACCATGCCGATCGCCGGTCAGCTGACCGACAAGATGGGGCCGGGCAAGTTCGTCCTCGGCGGTATCGTGCTGATCTTCGTCGGCATCGGCTACTTCGTGTTCCTCGGCGCCGACACGCCGTACTGGGCGGTCTGCATCGCCTTGTTCGTCCAGGGTCTGGGCATGGGTATGACGATGATGCCGATCATGTCGGCCGCACTGGCGACCCTGTCCAACAAGCAGGTCCCCGACGGTTCGACCCTGGTCAACGTGGTCCAGCAGACCGCGTCGTCGATCGGTACCGCGGTGATCTCGGTGGTCCTGGCCACCATGTTCAACAAGCATGCCGAATCGCTGGTGGCGATCGGGTCCAATGCGGCACCGGAGAAGTACGCCGAGGGCGTCAAGGCCGGACTGCTGCCGCCGGAGCCACCCACGCAGTGGTTCGACTGGGCCGCCGACGCATTCGGTACCACCTTCATCGTGGCGACCGTCCTGATCGCGCTGACGATCATCCCGGCGTTCTTCCTGCCCCGCAAGAAGATCGAGTCGCCGTTGGTCGAGGAGGACGTCGACCGCGCCCCGACGTTCATGCACTGAGCTCGGCGGCCGGCCCGTCACAGTAGTCACGCAGAACCCCCGGAATCTTCCGAGATTCCGGGGGTTCTGCGTGTGTGCGGTTGCTTTGTGGGCCTATTCCGCCGGCGCGGTGTACGCCCCGGTCTGCGCCAGGATCCAGGCGATCTCGAACGATGCCTCTTCCCACTGTTTGTACCGGCCGCTGACGCCACCGTGGCCCGCCGACATCTCGGTCTTGAGCAGGATCGGGTTGTCCGACGTCGACAGCTCCTGCAGCCGCGCAACCCATTTGGCGGCCTCGGTGAACAGCACCCGGGTGTCGTTGAGTGAGGTCTGCGCCAGGATCGGCGGATACGGCTGGGCGGTGACGTTCTCGTACGGCGTGTAGGAGCGCATGTACTCGTAGACCACCGGGTCGTGCAGCGGGTCACCCCACTCGTCCCATTCGATCACCGTCAGCGGCAGCGACGGGTCGAGAATCGAGTTGAGCGCGTCGACGAAGGGCACCGACGCGAGGATGCCGTTGAACAGTTCCGGTGCGAGATTGGCGACCGCACCCATCAGCAGACCGCCTGCCGAACCGCCCTCGGCCACCATCTGACCCGGCGTGGTCCAGCCGCGGGCGACGAGATGCCGTGCGGAGTCGACGAAGTCGGTGAAGGTGTTCTTCTTGGTGAGCGTCTTGCCGGTCTCGTACCAGTGCCGGCCCATCTCGCCACCACCGCGGACGTGGGCGAGGACGAACACCATGCCGCGGTCGAGCATGGACAGTCGCGACACCGAGAACCCCGGGTCATAGCTGGCCTCGTAGGAGCCGTAGCCGTAGATCAGCAACGGTGCGGGCGCGGCCCCCTCGGTCCCCGGTGCGGCGACGTCGCGGTGCCGCACGATCGACAACGGGATCTGCGTGCCGTCGGCTGCGGTCGCCCATTCGCGGGTCTGCACGTAGTCGTCCGGGTCGTACCCGCCGAGTACGGGCTGACGTTTGAGCAGGATGCGCTCGCCGGTGGTGACCTCGAGCTCGAACAGCTCCGACGGTTCGATGAAGCTGCCGTAGCCGAAACGCAGTCGTGGCGTCGTCCATTCGCGGTTGCCGGCCAGCCCCAAGGAGAACAGCTCCTGGGCTGCGGCCACCTCGATGAAGTCCTCGGCCACCGGCATCCCGTCGATCCGACGCAGATCGGCGATCGACACCCGTGGCAGGGCGTCGGCACGGTAGCTGAGCACCAGGTAGTCGCGGAACGCGTCGACGTCCTCCACCCGCACACCCCGACGGTGCCCGATGAACTCGGTACGGTCCGACGGATCGTCCACCGGCGCGATGTCGATGGCGAAGTCCTCGTACTTGACCCCGTCACGTTCTTCGTTGTGGACGATCAGGAAGTAGTCGCGGCCACCGACCTCGGCATGTTCGACCGTGTACTCCACACCCTCGACACGGGGTGCCACACTACGGAATTCACCGGTTGGTTCGGCGGCGTCGAGCACATAGCACTCGGAGGTGATCTTGGAGCCGACGGCGATCATCAGGTACTTGTCGCTGCGGGTGGACCCCATGCCCACCCAGTACCGCTCGTCCGGCTCGTAGAAGACCTTGACGTCGTCGGTTCCGGCACCGATGTCGTGGCGCCACACCGTGTCCGGACGCCACGCCTCGTCGACGGTCTGATAGAAGACGTGTGCGCCGTCGGCCGACCAGACGGCACCGCCGGCGGTGTCGGCGATGGTGTCGGGCAGCAGCTCCCCGGTGCGGAGGTCCTTGAACCGCAACGTATATCGTTCGTCGCCGACGACGTCGGTGCTGTAGGCCAGCCAGTTTCCGTCGTCGCTGACCGAAAGTGCACCGAGACTGAAGAAGTCGTGCCCCTGCGCTTCCAGGTTGGCGTCGAGCAGGACCTGCTCCCCCGACAGCGGGGTGGTCTCGGAGACCTCCGGCGGGGTCCAGTCGTCGGCATCGCCGATCGGGCAACGGCAATGCGTCGCATACTGTTTGCCCTCGGTGGTGCGGCCGTAGTACCAGAATGCGCCGCGACGCGACGGGACCGACATATCGGTTTCCTTGGTGCGCGACTTGATCTCACCGAAGATGTCGGCGCGCAACCCGGCGAGCTGCGCGGTGTGTTCCTCGGTGTGGGTGTTCTGGGCCTCGAGGTAGGCGATCACCTCGGGATCGTCCTTGTCCCGCAACCATTCGTACTCGTCGATCACGGTGTCGCCGTGGTGGGTGCGCGCGAGCGGCACCTTCTTGGCAACGGGGGCACCGTTGCGGCCGGTGGCTGGGGTGGACGGCGTCGCGTCGCTCACAAGACTCCTTTGCCCGGTTTCTGGTGGACCCGGATGTGTTTACCAGCCCGGTCAGGCCGGGCCGGGCCAATTGTCGAAGGACTTCTGCGAAATCCACTCGTAGGCTTCGATGTATCGCGCCCGAGTGCGGTCGACGACCTCGGCGGGCAGCGGGGGCGGGGTGGTGTCGGAGGCCTTGTCCCACCCGGATTCGGCCGAGGTGAGCCAGTTCCGCACGATCTGCTTGTCGAAGCTCGGTTGCACCTGTCCCGGCGTATAGGTGGCGGTCTCCCAGTAGCGGGACGAGTCCGGGGTCAGCACCTCGTCGGCCAGGACGAGCCCGCCGTCGGCGTCACGCCCGAACTCGAACTTGGTGTCGGCCAGGATGATCCCACGCTCGGCGGCCAGTTGCGCACCACGCGAGTAGATGTCGAGGGTGGTATCGCGCAGCGCGGAGGCGAGCTCCCGGCCGACCTGTGCGGCCACCGCGTCGTAGCTGATGTTCTCGTCGTGGTCACCTTGTTCGGCCTTGGTGGCCGGGGTGAAGATCGGCTCGGGCAGCTTGTCGGACTCACCGAGGCCCTCGGGCAGTGCGACGCCGCACACCGCGCCGGTGGCCTTGTAGTCGATCAGACCGGAGCCGGTGAGGTAACCGCGGGCGACGCATTCCACCGGCACCATCGGCAGCTTGCGCACCACCATCGAACGGCCGACGGCCTCGGCCGGGATGCGCTCGTCCTCGGGCCCGCCGGCAAGGTGGTTCGGCACGCCGAGGGCGTCGAACCAGAAGAAACTCATCGCGGTGAGGATGCGTCCCTTGTCGCCGATCACCGGGCTCAGGACGTGGTCGTAGGCCGAGATCCGATCGCTGGCCACCATCAACAGGGTGTCGTCGTCGATCGCGTAGATCTCACGCACCTTGCCCGAGGCGATGTGCGTGTATGACTCAAGTGCCGGGCGCATGGTGTCGACCTTAGTGCGCGGTGTCGTGATCTGGCAGTCTGGGTGGCCATGACCGCACCGCACATCACCATCACCTACTGCACCCAATGCAACTGGCTGTTGCGGGCGAGCTGGATGGCGAGCGAACTGCTGAACACCTTCGGTGCGGATCTCGGTGCGGTGACGCTCAAGCCGGGTACCGGCGGGATCTTCGTCGTCGAGGCCGACGGTACGCAGCTCTGGGAACGCAAGGCCGACGGCGGGTTCCCCGACGCCGCCGAACTCAAGCGCCGTGTCCGCGATGCGGCACTCCCCGACTGGGCCCTCGGCCACGCCGACAAGGCGTCCGAATAGCACCGCGGGCCTTCGAGGGAGCAACCGACAAACCCTCCACACTTACGCAGATGCTCCGGGTCTTACCCCCGTGGGTCTGCGCAAGTGTGGAGGGTCTGGGTGAGCCGACGCTCAGAGCAGTCCCGCGGCCCGCATCCCCTTGCGCAGGACCGCCCGGAACCGACGCGGATCGAGCAGGTCCTCCCATGTCCACCGGATGACGACATAGCCTTCTGCCCGGAGCGCGTCCTCGCGGATCTTCTCCTTGACGACCACCTCCGACGGCGGGTCGTCGCCGAGGGTGCCGCTGTACTTGACCTTGCCGTCGAACTCGCCGACCAGGACGCCCCCGATCAGGAAGTCGACGCGACCGATCGACCGGCCCGCCGCGTCGCGGATCTCCACCTGCAGCTCCGGCGTCGGGACTTCGGGCATACCCGCCATGAGCGCACGGCTGAACGACTCCCCCACGCTCTCCGACCGCGCATCGGCGAAACCGTTGGCATACCGGAGCCGCTCGACGCCGATGTGGCCGCGGAGCCGTTCGATGGTCGCGTCGATGAGCGCAGGGTCGGCGCCTGCCCGCAGCCCGGCGTCGAGCATCGCCACGGCCTGCTCGAAGGTGCCGAGACGAGCGGCGTCGCACAGCGCTCGTTCACGTGTCGTGACCCAGACACCCTCGACCTGCTCGCGCTCGTCGTCGAGGAGGATCCCGTTGTGGCGCGACACCCGGGCGGTGTGCCGGGTCGGTGCGGGCGCGATGTAGTGCACCCGGCGGAGATCGGGCTTCAGCATCGGGACGTGGTGGACGGCGAGTGCGGACACGTGACTGAGCGTGCGGTTCGGTCCGCCCTTGCGCGCAGACTCGATCGCGGTGATCCGGTACCGCTCGGTCGTGCTCAGCGCGTCGTGGTCGGGCCAGTCCATGAAGGTCCCCGGCCAGAGCCGGACGCGTTCACCGTCGCGGACGACGGCCTGCAGCACGCGATCGGTGGCGGCGCGACCGAGCACCTCGGCACGGCGGGTGATCTCGGCGGACTGATCCATGCCGAGCAGCGTCGCACGATCCGACGTCGACGCCGGATGGCCATCCACAGAACCGACAGACCCTCCACACTTGCGCAGATGCCCCGGGCTTCACCCCCGTGGGTTTGCGCAAAAGTGGAGGGTCTGGGGTGACCGAACGGCCTAGAGGATCGGGGCGGGCGTGTAGGCCGCGGCCTCCGGGTTGGCGGCGAGGACCTTCTCGGCGGCGGCGATGACGTCGGCGACCTGACGGCCGGCGGCACCGACGAAGGCCTCCTTGTCCTCGAGCAGCGCATCGAGCTGCACGCGGTCGAGCGGGATGCGGTCGTCGGCGGCCAGACGGTCGAGCAGATCGGGCTCGCGCCCTTCCTCGCGCATGGCCAGGGCGACGGCCACGGCGTTCTCCTTGATCGCCTCGTGGGCGGCCTCGCGACCGACACCGGCACGCACCGACGCCATCAGCACCTTGGTGGTAGCCAGGAACGGCAGGTAACGGTCGAGCTCGTTGGCGATCACGGCCGGGTAGGCGCCGAATTCGGCGAGCACCGTCAGGAAGGTCTCCATCAGCCCGTCGATCGCGAAGAATGCATCGGGCAGCGCGACGCGGCGCACCACCGAGCAGAACACGTCGCCCTCGTTCCACTGCGCACCGGCGAGCTCGGCACCCATCGAGGCGTAGCCGCGTAGCACCACCTGCAGGCCGTTGACACGTTCACAACTGCGCGTGTTCATCTTGTGCGGCATCGCCGACGACCCGACCTGGCCCGGCTGGAAGCCCTCGGTGACCAGTTCGTGGCCGGCCATCAGGCGGATGGTGTGGGCCAGCGACGACGGCGCGGCGGCCACCTGCACCAGCGCCGACAGTACGTCGTGATCGAGGGACCGCGGATAGATCTGGCCGACCGAGATCAGCGACCGCGCGAACCCGAGATGGGTCGCCACCCGCGACTCGAGCTCGGCGAGCTTGCCGGCGTCGCCGCCGAGCAGGTCGAGCATGTCCTGGCTGGTCCCCATCGGACCCTTGATGCCGCGCAGCGGGTAGCGGTCGATCAGTTCCGACAGCCGCGTCAGGCCGATCATCAGCTCGTCGGCGGCCGACGCGAACCGCTTGCCCAGGGTGGTTGCCTGCGCGGCGACATTGTGGCTGCGACCGGCCATCACCACCGTCGAGTACTGCGCGGCCCGTTCGACGACGCGCGCGAGCACGGCCGCCCCGTGGGCGTGCACGTACCGCAACGACTGCAGGATCTGCAGCTGCTCGACGTTCTCGGTGAGGTCGCGGCTGGTCATGCCCTTGTGGATCTGCTCGTGGCCGGCCAGCGCGTTGAACTCCTCGATGCGCGCCTTCACGTCGTGGCGGGTGACGCGCTCACGCTCGGCGATCGACTCGAGGTCGATCTGGTCGACGACCCGCTCGTAGTCGGCGATCGCGCCCTCCGGGACCTCGATCCCGAGGTCGCTCTGGGCCCGCAGGACGGCGATCCACAGGCGTCGTTCGGTGGCGATCTTGTTGGTCGCCGACCAGATCTCGACGAGATCGGCCGAGGCGTAACGGCTCGCGAGGACGTTGGAGATGGCAGGTTTCGGCACGTGAACAGTCTAGTGGTGCGCCGACGACGTGCTCACGCAGATCACCGACGGGGCAGCCGGCACCCGAGACCTACACTGCGACGCACACTCCGCCCGAGCCGTATCCCTGGTGTACCCGAGCGACGATCGACGGCCCGCGCACACCGTTCTGCTCGGCAAAGAGGATGCGGTCACCGATCCGACGCGGGGTCCAGAACACCGTCGCGACCAGCTGATAGGCCTGGGCCCGACCGATCAGGATCGGCGGATGTCCGCGCTGCTGCTCGTAGAAGCCTACCATCCCGCTCGCATCGACCGGCGAGACCAGCGAATACGTGCAGCCGGTGCCGTAGACCACCGAGGAGAACGGCACCCCGGGATCCACCGGGCCGCTCGGCGCCGCCTGTGCGGGCCCCGCCCCGATCCCGGCTGCACCGATCGCCGCGCCGACGGTCACGGTGGCCAGCCACCGTCGAATCCGCCCCGTCATCCGTTCTCCCCCGGCCATCGGCCCTCCCCTGTCATCTGTTGTCGCGGTTCCACCGACCGAGGATCACCGTCGTGGCGCGAGCACGTCGATCACCCCGTCGAGGGCGTCGCGGGTCGCATCGAACGGCGACCCCGCACCGCAGCCGAGCGCACCGACCACCGCACCGTCCTCGACGGCGATCAGGCGGGCGACGTCGTCGGGGCCGCAGTCCCGGCCGGACTTCTCGAGCACCTCGGAGTGCACCTTGGACACGAATCCGCGTCGTTGTTCGACGACCTGCCGCAACCGCGGATACCGGGGCGCGAGTGCGATGAGCTCGTAGTGGGCGGCGAGCTCGGTGATCGGCGTCCGGGAGCCGACGAAGACCTCCGACAGCGCCTCGGCGGTGGCGTGCCCGCCCCGCTTGCGGCGGGCGAGGGCCGAGCTGCGGGCGGCGATCGCCTCCTCCTCGTTGTGCGTGACATAGGCGGCCGCCTCGGCCAGCAGGTCCTCGAGGGAGGCGAAGTAATAGGTGGTGGAGGCGAGCGGCATCCCGGCCCGGTCGGCCACCGCACGATGGCGGACGGCATCGAAGCCACCCTCGAGCAGCAGGGTCCCGGCGGCCTCGATCAGTTGCGACCGACGCCTCGTGCCCTTGGGGGTCGCCGCCGATGTCATGCCGACCATGCTGCCAGGGTGATCTCGGTCACCGTCCTGTTTTCGTGGGATTCTCTCCCACCCCCGGGCGGTCGTTCGGACACCTGACACACGCTCTGGAACCGTCCAGAACGGATTAGCGTGAGCCGCATGCATCTGGACGGCTTACGCGCGGCCGCCGACTGCGGCGCCTGGTACGCCGCATTGCGCCGCGACGCCCTGGACCGCCGGCTCGCCGGAGAACTCGGCGAGTACACGACGACGGTGGACGGTCGGCGAATCGCGTTCTCGGCGAAGGCGGATCCGACGCGACGGATCGAGGTACTCGGGTGGCTGGTGGCGTCGATCGACGCGTCGGTGACCTGCATCCGGTGGGGCTGGGCGGAGCCGTCGCCTTCGGCAGCACCCGCCGATCTCCGCGGCGCCGAACTCCGTCGGGCGGGTGAGCGCCTCGGGCTCCGCGAGCTGTCGGAGCCGACGATCCCGCTGGCGGACGGCACCGATGTCACGGGCACCCTCGAGACGATCGGCGCGGTGGCGGTCCAGATCCTCGGGGCCGGTCTCCACCACTGTGTCGACCTCGACGACGGCCGCCACGGGGTATTCCTGCTGTCCGGACTCGACATGTCCGGGCCCGGGCCGTCCGGGCTCGACATGTCCGGGCCCGACATGTCCGGGCCCGACCCGCACGCGACCCACCCGGAGGTGGGCGAACCCACCCTCTCCGAGGTCGCGGCCTGCCTGCCGGGCCTGCTCGCCGGAGTCCCGGTGGGCGACCACCGCGTGGCCGTCAACGGGCTCGCGGTTCGGACCGGCTGGCACATCATGTGGCGGGCGGACGGCGCCGGTGCCGCGGGCGCGTCGTCGTGTGAGATCACCGACGGCGTCTCGACGATGGCCCTGTCCTTCGACGGTCAGGGCCGCCCCTTCAGCACTCCCCGTCCCGCCTGATCCATCGCCTCCGGAGGTCGGACCCCCTTGCATCGCATATACCCCTGGGGGTACATTCGTCGTCACCATATACCCCCCCGGGTATATTCGACGCGAATCCCGAGGAGACACCGTGACCGCGAAGTCCGACAGCGACACGCCGCCCGCCACATCACCGACCGGGACACCCCGGGGCACCGGCGGTCCGCTCGCCCGGCTCGGCATCTGGACCGCCACGCATCGCGGGTGGGTGTTCGGGATCTGGGCGCTGCTCGTGATCGGACTCGGTGCCGCCGCCCCGACCGTGTTCAGTTCGCTCGCCGGCGCGGGCTGGCAGGCGAACGGATCGGAATCGGTGGCGGTTCGCGAACTGGCACAACAGCATTTCGGCGGCAACGCATCGTCGGCGGTGCAGGTGGTCGTCCACTCCGACGCCGACACCATCACGAGTCCGGCGGTCGCGCACGTCGTCGACGAGATCACCGCAATCGCTTCCGGTGATTCGCGTTTCGGCGCAGTGGTCGCCCCGCAACCCGGGATGACGATCAGCCCCGACGGCCACACCGGGATCGCGATCATCGGCGCCGCCGCCGATCCCGACGACATGGTCCGCGCCGTCGACGAGCACAAGGCCGCACTGACCCGGTTGTCCGGCAACGGGATCGAGGTCTATCCCACCGGCGCATCGGCACTGTGGAGCGACTTCAACGAGGCCAACCACAGCGCGATGATCTCCGCGGAGATGGTGTCCTGGCCGATCACCCTGGCGATCATGATCGTCGCCTTCGGATCTGTCGTGGCGGCCGGACTGCCACTCCTGCTCACCATCGCGGGTCTGGTCACCTCGGCCGGCGGGCTGGTCCTGCTCAACACCCTCACCCCGATCTCGGTGTGGGCCATGAACTTCGCGATGATGTTCGCCCTCGCCCTCGGTATCGACTACGCACTGTTCATCGTGTCGCGGTTCCGTGCCGCCGTCCTCACCCATGATTCGCCGCGACGTGCGGTGGCCGAGACCATGGACACCGCGGGCAAGGCCGTGTTGCTGTCGGGCCTGACGGTGCTGGTCAGCCTGTCGGCAGTGCTACTCGTGCCCGCACCGGCGGTGCGCACCATGGCGATCGGCATCATGGTGGCCGTCGCCTTCGTCCTGGCCGCCACCCTGACCCTGCTGCCCGCGGTCCTGTCCACACTCGGCACCAAGGTCGACGCCGGCACCCTGCCGTGGGCACGGGGACAGGAGCACCGTTCACCGGTGTTCGCCCGCTGGGGCGGGCTGCTGCACCGACATCCGTGGCCGTTCGCCCTCGGATCCCTGGTCGTGCTGATCGCATTGGCCGTACCGGCGATCGGGATCAAGGTCGCGATGCCGTCGATCGGCGTCGTCCCCGCCGAAGCCCCGGTCCGCCAGGGCTATTCCGTGGTGGCCGAGGCGATGGGCCCCGGCGCACCGGGCGCCCTGCAGATCGTGGTGCCGCAAGCCGACGCCGCGACGACCGCCACGGCCGCCACGGCCGCCGCACAGGTACCCGGGATCGCGATGGTCACCCCGCCGCAGCAGGCCACCGATGGCTCGGGGAATGTTCTGCTGCAGGCGATCCCGGACGTCGACCCGTCGGATCCGCAGATGTCGACGATCCTGTCCACCCTGCGCGATGACCTTCCGGCCACCGCCCTGGTGGGTGGTGCGCCGGCGGAGAACATCGATCTGCAGCGGGCCCTCGACGACTGGTTCCCGATCATCGTCGCGGTGATCCTGACGCTGGGCTTCCTGTTGCTGCTCATCGCGCTGCGCGCCCCGCTGATCGCCCTGTTGGGCACCCTGGTGAGCCTGCTGTCGACAGCCGCGGCATTCGGCGTGGCCCGGCTGATCTTCCAGGACGGGCACGGTGCGGCGCTGCTCGGCCTCGATCCGCAGGGCTTCCTGGACGGCTGGGGGCCGGTGTTCTTCTTCGCGATGATCTTCGCGATCGCGATGGACTACACGGTGTTCCTGCTGGCCACCGCCAAGGAACACTATGAGCGCACCGGCGATCCGCACCACGCGCAGATCAACGGGCTGGCGTACTCGGGTCGGATCATCTTTGCCGCGGCCGCGGTGATGGTGGCGGTGTTCTTCACCTTCGCGCTCGCCGACCCGCTACCGCCGAAGGAGATGGGCATCATCCTGGGCGTCGCGGTTCTGCTCGACGCGACGCTGATCCGCCTCGTCCTGCTGCCGGTGCTGCTACGGATCACCGGGCACGCCGCGTGGTGGAGTCCCCGATGGCTCGACCGCATGTTGCCCGCGATCTCGTTCGGCCACTGATCTCGTCCGGCCACTGATCTCGTCCGGCCACCGACCGCGTCCGGCCGCTGAGCACGTTCGACCGCCCTCCGGCCCGGAATGCACCGGCCACGCCATACCCCGAGGGGTATGATGGAGAACAGTCGGTGAGCACCCATCACCACCCGAGCTCAGGAGGGTCCCCCATGGTAGGCGACCAGGAATCGATCACCGTCGTCCTCAATCGGCTGCGCCGCGCGCACGGCCAGCTGGCCGGCGTCATCTCGATGATCGAGGCCGGGCGTGACTGCAAGGACGTCGTCACCCAGCTCGCGGCGGTGTCCAAGGCGCTCGACCGCGCCGGCTTCAAGATCGTCGCCACCGGCCTGCGCGAATGTCTCGCCGGGGACGACGCGAGCAAGGAACCGATGACCCAGGACGAGCTGGAGAAGCTGTTCCTCGCGCTCGCCTGAGCACACCCGCCCACACAGGCACCCACCGAAAGGACACGACCATGGATCTGGCGATCGCCACCACCCTGACCGACACCACATTCGACGACGCCGTCGCCAGGATCCGGGACGCCCTGGCCGGCCAGGGGTTCGGCGTCCTCACCGAGATCGACGTGACCGCCACGCTGAAGAAGAAGATCGACGCCGACATCGAGAACTATCTGATCCTCGGTGCCTGCAACCCGCAGCTGGCCCACCGGGCGCTCGGCGTCGACCGGCAGATCGGTCTGCTGCTGCCGTGCAATGTGGTCGTCCGCGACAGCACCGATCAGCCCGGTGCGGTGATCGTCGAGGCCGTGAACCCCGACATCATGGTGCAGGTCGCCGACGCCCCCGGACTGCCCGAGGTGGCAGCCGACGCCGCGACCCGGCTGCGCGCTGCGATCGATTCGCTGTAGCCCGTTCGGCCCACAGCACTTTCACCCGCAGCGCGCTCGCGACTCGATCGGTGGCGCGACACCCACTACCCTGTGAACTCGATGTCCCGCCACCGAACCCTGCTGCGCCGCCGCACCATCTCCCCGCACCCGGCCACCGACCCCCCGTCGTCACCCGGCCGGGTCACGCGGCGTGCGGTGCTCTCCTCAGGACTCGGGATCGCCGCCCTCGGCCTCGCCGGCTGCGGCGCGAACGACGACACCGTCACCGTGGAGAACCGCCGCGTCCAGTCCGCCGCCGACGACCTGCTCCCCTCGGAGACCTCGGCAGCCCCGGTCAGCGACGGTCCGCCGCTGATCACCGGCAGTTTCGACTCCGCCCACATGGGTGGCCGTCCGACCCGCTGGGCCGTCGCCCGCCCGACCGGCGTGACCGGCACCCTGCCCGTGGTGGTGGTGCTGCACGCCCTGACCACCAACGAACACACCATCTTCAGTTCACAATTGGGCATCCAGAAGGTGCTGCAGACCTATGTCGACGCCGGCAACGCGCCGTTCGCGATCGCCGCGGTCGACGGCGCGGCCAACTACTGGCATGCGCGCACCGACGGCACCGACGGTGGCGCGATGGTGCTCGACGAGTTCATCCCGATGCTCGGGTCGAATCCCGATCTCGATCTGTCGGTCGACCGGATCGGCCTCTTCGGCTGGTCGATGGGCGGTTACGGCGCACTGCGCCTCGGTGCACTGCTGAGTGCCCCGCGGGTCACCGCGATCGCGGTGAGTTCACCCGCGCTGTGGGCCGATCCGCGAAACTTCCCGGCCCGCGCCTTCGACGGGTTCGACGACTATCAGCGCAATTCGCTGTTCGGACAACAGGATGCGTTCCGCCGTATCCCGCTGATGATCTCGATCGGGTCCAGCGACCAGTTCTTCACCTATACCCGCCAGTGGGTGGCCGGGGTGCACCCGCCGCCGGTGTTCAGCACCGGGCCGGGCGGACACACCAACCGGTACTGGCGGGGCGCGCTGCCCGATCAGGTGGAGTTCCTCGGCCGCAACCTCGCACGCTGATCGGCCACCCCGCAAGCCCACAGACGACACCACCCGCCGACCCGAGTGGCGGATGGTGTTCGCGATTCACCAAGTGCTACAGGGAGATCCGGCCCTCGAGAGCAGCCTGACCGATGTCGGTGCGGTGGTGTGAGCCGGGCAGCCTCACCGCGGCGACCCGATCGTAGGCCTGCGCGCGTGCGGCCTCGAGGTCGGCGCCCACACCGATCACACCGAGGACGCGGCCGCCGGCGGAGACGACCTGGCCCTCCGCGTTACGTTTGGTGCCGGCGTGCAGGACGCCCTCCGCGTCGGCGCCGGTGATCACATCTCCGGTGCGCGGGGTGCCCGGGTAGTTCTCGGCGGCGATCACCACCACGACGGCGGCGCCGTCGGTCCACTGCAGCGGCGGCAGGCCGGCGAGGGTGCCGGTGGCGGTCGCGCCGAGCGCCTGTCCGAGCGGGGATTCCAGCAGGGCGAGCACCGCCTGGGTTTCGGGATCACCGAAACGGCAGTTGAACTCCACGACGGCCGGGCCGTCGGTGCCGATCGCGAGACCGGCGTAGAGCAGACCGCTGAACGGGCAACCGCGCCGGACCATCTCGGCGGCGACCGGCTCCACCACCTCGGTCACGATGCGGCGGGTCATCTCGTCGGACAGCCAGGGCAACGGTGTGTAGGCGCCCATGCCGCCGGTGTTGGGGCCGGTGTCGGCGTCGCCGACCCGCTTGTGGTCCTGGGCGGGGATCAGCGGGACCACGGTCTCGCCGTCGACGAGGCAGAAGAGCGAGACCTCGGGGCCGTCGAGGAAGCTCTCCAGCAGCACCGGGTGTCCGCTCTCGAGGCATTCGGCGGCGTGATCGCGGGCGGCGGCGCGGTCGGCCGTGACCACCACACCCTTGCCCGCGGCCAGACCGTCGTCCTTGACCACCCAGGTCGGGCCGAAACGGTCGAGGGCGGCGTCGAGGTTCGCGGGGTTGTCGACCACCTCGGCGTGCGCGGTGCGCACCCCGGCAGCGGCCATCACGTCCTTGGCGAAGGCCTTGGAGCCCTCGATCCGCGCGGCGTCCTTGCCGGGACCGAAGGTGGCAAAACCGGACTCCCGCAACGCATCTGCCACGCCGAGCACCAACGGGACCTCGGGTCCGATCACCACCAGGTCGGCGGCGAGCGATGTCGCCAGGGCCACCACCTCGTCGGACGAGGTGACGTCGACGGAGTGGTTGGTGGCCACTGCGGCGGTTCCGGCGTTACCCGGGGCGACGTGGAGTTCGGTCACCGACGGGTCCTTGGCGAGACCAAGCAGGAGGGCATGTTCGCGGCCGCCCGAGCCGATCACGAGTACGCGCACGTCCACGACTCTAACCGGCGAGCGGCCCGGCGAGCGCCCGGGCCCGGCGCGGCGCTCCGACGAGCTCGTCGACGAGGACCACGTACACCGGGGCGAAGGCCACCACGATGATCGCGACGATCAGCGACACCCCCGCCGACGCGAGCCATGTCGCGGCACCGAGGAGCGCGATCACCCCGGCGCCGCCGAGCAGCGTGAGTGGATCGAAGCCCACCAGGTAGTCGTAGACGGTGAGCATCCCCAGGCAGTAGATGCCCAGCGGGACTGCGACACAGGCGATCACCGCACCGGGACCGATGCTCACGTGGTGCTCGTTCCAGAGCGCGGTCACCTCGAGGCCGGCACCGGTGGCCGCCGCCGCCATGAAGATCAGGGTGTGACCGTAGCCCCAGGGGAAACACTTGTCCCGGTGGACCTGCAGGGCGTCTCCGGTCGGGACGATGAAGTACATCCACCACATCGCGAACGGGATCACCATCGCAGCCAGTCCGAAGACCGCGGTGTCGGTGGTCCAGCCGCCCTCCTCGACGAGGGCCTGCATCACCGCCACGACCCCGACGACCCCCTCGCCGAGGGTGATGATGGTCAGCAGCGAATACCGTTCGGCGATGTGATGGGGGTGCCACGGCGTCTGCGTGCCCTGGGTCTCGGCGATCACCGGACCCAGCAGTTCCACGGCGGCACAGACCGCGATCGCCGCGAAGGCCGGCCACAACGACAGGTTGACGATGGCGACGGCCACCCAGAGCACCTGGGCGACGGTCACCGCGACGGCATAGGTGAAACAGGTGCGCCGGTACTCCTCGCTCTGCAGACCGGCACGGATCCACTGCGTGAGCAGACCCACGCGCATCACCACATATCCGATGACGAGAACCCGGTTGTCGACGTGCTGGTCGGCGTCGATCGAGGCGAAGACGTCTCCGATGCCGAGCGCCAGGATCGCGACACCGATCATCTGGACCAGGACCACGCACCGGAAGAACCAGTCGTCGGTGTCGAACGCCGAGGCGAACCAGCTGAAGTTGATCCATGCCCAGATCGCGGCAAAGGTACAGAACACGTACCCGAGCACAGCCGTGCGGTAGTGGCCCTCGGCGAGGTAGTGGGCCACCTGGGTGCCCGCGACCGAGAAGACCACGACGAAGACGAGATCGTAGAACAGTTCCAGACTGGTCGCGGCCCGCTCGTCTTGGCGCGGGTCGCGACCGGTCATCCGGGTCAGCCGATGGCCGATGCTCGATGTCACGCGGGCACTTTAGCCCCTCATTTGGGGGATGTCAGGTCATACAACGTCACATTGTCGATCATCAATGACGTGAAGTTCTCCTCCACCCATTCGGCGATCTGACCGGACGTCCCGCGAGAGTCGCCACCCATCATCCGGCCACCGCCGATGAAGTAGTGGATCTTCCCCTCCTCCACCAGCTTCTGGAACTCCTCGAGCGTCGGCGACGGATCGGTCCCGTTGAAGCCGCCGATCGGCATCACCGCGTGGCCGGTGTCGAGCTGATAGCCCGATGCGGAGTTGGACCCGATGGCCGCGGCGATCCAGGTGTACTCCTCGGCGTCGGCGCTGAGCGTCTCGATCATCTGCGTACTCGGCCGCGACCCGTTGAGCAGGCCACCGGGGCCACCGCCCATCTCCATCATGGCGCCGAATCCGCCCATCCCCCCGTAACCGCTGCCACCCATGCCCGGGAAGCCCTGCGGGAACTCACGGTTGGCAGCGCGTCCACCGCGGCCGAAGCCGCCGGGGCCACCGTTCGCCACGCGCGGGCCGGCGCTGATGATCGAGCCCTCCTTCGCCGTGGTGATGGTGTCGGCGGTGTAGGCCAGCGGACCGGCCAGGCCCGCCGCCACCGACAGCCCGAGGGCGAGTGCCCCCAGGTACTCGCGGTGGGCCAGCAACATCACCGCGCCGCCGACCAGGCCGACGAACAGCACGATCGGTGCGAGCCACGGGACGAAGTCCGGTGAGCGCTGCAGCAGGACGTAGCCCCAGATCGCGGCGAACCACACGGCCCCGGCCAGCAGGACCCGTACCCACAGGGTGTCCCGGTGGTACCAGGCGACGGCCGCGCCACCGGCGAGCAGACCGGCGACGGCCGGTGCCAGGGCTGCGGTGTAGTAGCTGTGGAAGATGCCCGCCATGAAGCTGAACACGCCCATGGTGAGGATCAGCCACAGTCCCCAGACACTCAGGTGGGCCATCGGACGACGCACCGCGTCACGTCCGGCCGCGCGCCACGCGAGCGCCAGCAGCACCAGCGCACCGATTCCCAGGATCAGTGCGGTCGGGATGAGCCAGGCGATCTGCCCACCCTGCTCGGCGGTGAACATGCGCAGGATGCCGGTCTGGCCCCACATGCCGCCACGCCCGCCGGGACCACCGGGGCCACCGGGGAACTCACCGCCGCCGGGCACACCCGGGATCTCCGTCGCACCGTAGCCGCCGCGGCCACCGCCGCCGGGCATCACACTGCCGGTCTCGTCGCCGTTGAGCCGGCCGAGCCCGTTGTAGCCGAGGGTGAGTTCGAGGATCGAGTTGTTCTGGGAGCCACCGATCCACGGCCGCGACGACGCGGGCCACAGTTCGACGGCCAGGATCCACCAGCCGGCGCTGACGATCATCGCGCCGAGTGCGGCGAAGCACTGCGCCAGACGCTTCGGCCACGAGTGCGGGCCGAAGGCGAAGTAGGTCAGCGCCAGCGGCGGGACGATCAGCATCACCTGCAATTGCTTGGTGAGGAAACCGAATCCGACGAACACGCCGGTGAGCACGAGCCAGCGGGTGCGACCGTCGTCGACCGCCTTGAGCATCGCCCACACCGCGGCCACCATCAGCAGGATCAGCAGCGCCTCGGGATTGTCGAAGCGGAACATCATGGCCGCCACCGGCGTCAGCGCGAGGACGACGCCGGCACCGATCGCCGCCCAGTGCCCGAAGCGCTTTCGGGCGATCACGTACATCAGGGCCACCGTCGCCACACCCATCAGTGCGTTGGGTACCAGGACCGACCAGGAGTTGAGGCCGAAGATCCGTACCGAGATCGCCGGAAGCCACAGCGAGGCAGGCGGTTTGTCGACGGTGATCGAGTTCGCCATGTCCGACGAGCCGAAGAACCATGCCTTCCACGACTGTGAGCCGGCCTGGATCGCCGCGGAGTAGAAGGAGTTGGCCCAGCCGTTGATCGACAGATGCCACAGGTCGACCACCGCGGTGCCGATCATGAGAACCGCCAACGACGACCACTTCCATCGCGGGGAAGGGTCGGCGGGCGGCGTGAAGACAGGGCCACGGCCCCGGGAGGAACTCTCCGGGGCCGTCGCCGATTCGGTTGTGCTCGAGGTCATCATCTCTCTCTGATGGTCGACGTGATGGTGCTGATCGGACGCGCCGACCCGGACTGGGCCGGCGTCAGGCGGACATCTCGGTCACTGGGCCGTGGCTGCGTCGGTCCGATTCTTGTGGACACCGAACACCCACCGTAGACCCACGAATCGGGTGGCCGTCGCGACCAGGTTGGCGACCACCAGGACCACCAGCTCCACGTGCTTGCCGGCCTCGGGCGCGAACTGGTGCAGTGCGACCAGCGATCCGGCGGTCACGATCCAGCCGAACAAGAACACCCCCAGCCCGAAGAACTGGTGGCGCATCGCGTCCTTGCGACCGCGGACGCCGAAGCTGAAGCGACGGTTGGCGGCGGTGTTGAGGACCGCGGTCACCGCGAGGGCGACGAAGTTCGAGACCTGTGCTCCCAGAAAGGAATGCAGCAGCAGATAGAGCACTGCGTAGGCGATCGTGGAGGCCACACCCACCACACAGAACCGGGCGAGCTGCCCGACCATGCCGTACGGCACACCGTCGATCGCGGGGCCCGGGGCACGGTCACGACCGATCGTGGACCGCAGGTCGGCGATCGGCAGGCGACCGCTGGCCAGCGCGTAACCCACACGCGCACAACCCTTCAGATCCTCGACCGCGGTGGAGACGATGTCGACGGTGGAGTTCGGGTCGTCGACCCAGTCGACGGGGACCTCGGCGATCCGCAGACCGATGCGCTCGGACAGCACCAACAGTTCGGTGTCGAAGAACCAGCCGGTGTCCTCGACATACGGCAGCACCTGCCGGCCGATCTCGGTGCGCATGGCCTTGAAACCGCACTGGGCGTCGGAGAACCGGGCCCGCATGGCGGTACGCAGGATCAGGTTGTAGGAGCGGGAGATGAACTCGCGCTTGGGGCCTCGCACCACCCGCGACGAACGGGACAGCCGGGTGCCGATCGCGATGTCGGAGTGCCCGGAGATCAGCGGGGCGATCAGCGGCATCAGCGCGTTGAGGTCGGTGGAGAGGTCGACATCGCAGTAGGCGACGATCTCGGCATCGCTGCGTGACCACACCGCCTTGAGGGCGCGACCACGACCCTTCTCGTCGAGGTGCGCGACGCGGATGCCGCCGATCTCCTCGGCGACCGCGGCGGCGATCGCGACGGTGGAGTCGGTGCTCGCGTTGTCGGCGACGGTGATGCGCGCGGTGAACGGGACCTGCGCCCGCAGGTGGGCGTGCAGCCGTCGCAGACAGTCTGCGACGTCGTTCTCTTCGTTGTAGACCGGGACGACGATGTCGAGGACCGGCGCGGTGGGAGAGGTGTCGGCGACCACCGCGATCGGGGCGGCGGCCTGTGGGAGCGCTTCTGTCGTCATGGGAACCAGTTTTGGCTGCTCAACTGCTCTCACTCTGCGGCCGACCTGCCAGTTTCCTGTGAGCGACGGTGAGCGTGGTGTGACCGGTCGCGGTGTGACCGGTCAGGCGCCTCGCCCGGCTGCACGACGGATCTGCCCGGTGCCCGGGACTTCCCGGCCGTGACGGGTCGGGGCGCATCCGCCGGGATTGTCCACAGGTCATCGACGCAGGTCGCGGCGGTGTCGGTGCGCGGGACTAGATTGGTGCCCATGACCGGGGTGGAAGTGCTCTCAGAGTCCGACGTCGCGGCCGCGGGTGCGGTGATCACCAACCTGGCCGGCCCGCAGGCGCAGCTGCGCGATGATCAGTGGGAGGCCATCACCGGTCTCGTCGGCGCCGAGCGCGCCCGGGTGCTGGTGGTGCAGGCCACCGGCTGGGGCAAGTCGGCGGTGTACTGGTCGGCCACGGCCATCCTGCGCTCCCGGGGCACCGGGCCGACGCTGATCGTCTCCCCGCTGCTGTCGCTGATGCGTGATCAGGTGGCCGCCGCCGGACGTGCCGGGTTGTCGGCGGCCACGCTGAACTCGTCGAACATCGACGAGTGGGGCGAGATCGAGGCGGCATTGCGGTCCGGTGACCTCGACGTCCTGCTGGTGTCGCCGGAGCGGCTGGCCAATCCGGGTTTCGGGCGCCGGGTCCTCGACGCGATGGCCGGGCGGCTGGGCCTGCTCGTGATCGACGAGGCCCATGCCATCTCCGATTGGGGACACGACTTCCGCCCCGACTACCGGCGCGTCGCCGACGTGCTGCGCACACTCAACCCGTCCACCCCGGTGCTCGCGACCACCGCCACCGCCAACGAGCGGGTGACCGCCGACGTCGCCGCACAGCTCTCCGCGGATACCGACGGCACCGACCAGACCCTGGTGCTCCGCGGGCCGCTGGCCCGGAAGTCGTTGCAGCTCAATGTTCTCGACGGGCTTTCCCCCATCCAGCGATATGGCTGGGTGGCCCAGTACCTCTCCGCCCTGCCCGGATCCGGGATCGTCTACGTCCTGACCGTCGCCGACGCCGACCGGCTGGTCTCGGCCATCCAAGCCGTCCACGGGGATTCACTGCCGGTGGCCGCCTACACCGGACAACTCGACGCCGACCGGCGCCACGCGCTCGAGGACTCCCTGCTGCGCAACGAGGTGAAGGCGCTCGTGGCGACATCCGCACTCGGAATGGGTTATGACAAACCGGATCTGGGTTTCGTGGTGCACGTCGGGTCACCGCCGTCCCCGGTCTCGTACTACCAGCAGGTGGGCCGTGCCGGTCGCGCCCTCGACGACGCGGTGGTGATGCTGCTGGCATCGGCCACCGACGACGCGGTGTGGGAGCACTTCGCGACGTCGACCATCCCCGACCCCAAGCGGATGACCGCACTGCTCGATGCCCTGGCCGCCGCCGACGCCCCGATGTCGGTGCCCACGCTGGAGGCCGAGACCGGGCAGCGCCGAGGGCGGATCGAGTTGATGCTCAAGCAGCTCGCCGTCGACGGCGCCACCGAGCGCGGCCAGGACGGTTGGACGTCCACCGGCAAGCCGTGGACCTTCGACGCCGCACACTACGACGGCGTGCTGGCGGTCCGACGCCGCGAGGCCGACATCATGCGTTCCTACGTGCACGGCCGACAGTGCCTGATGCAGTTGCTCACCGAGTCACTCGACGATCCCGACGCCGCGCCGTGCGGGCGGTGTTCGGTGTGCCGCGGCCAGTTCAGCGAGTCCCTGTCCGCCGACGTCGATCCGGCGATCGTGCGGTCGGTGACGGTGAGCCTCCGACGCTCCGCCCAGATACTGGAACCCCGAAAGATGTACCCGGGCGGCGCTTTCGGCAAACGTGGTCGAATCCCGATGGAACTGATGGCATCACCGGGAAGGGTGCTGGCGCATGCCGACGCCCCGGAGTGGTCGGATCTGCTGGCGGCGGCACGCGACCACGACGCGCAGGCACTCGCCGATCTCGGCGATGCCGCGGTCGCCACGCTGGCGGCCTGGGGCCGTGAGGGCGGTAGACGCGCGGATGTGATCTGTTCGCTACGGCTGACCGGGACCACACTCGCCGAGGATCTCGCCGCACATCTGTGTCGGGTGGGCCGGCGTCCGGGCACGACGATGACGGTGCGGATGGGTGATCCGCCGTCTCGGGACCTCCCGGGTGCCGCGGAGGCAACGCACTGGGCGCAGCGGCTGGGCCCGGCCCCCGACGACGTCGCCGGTCAGGTCGTGTTGCTGGTGGTCGACGAGAGCCGCTCCGGCTGGGCGGTCACGTTGGCCGCGGCCGCCCTCCGCGAGGCAGGTGCGACCGCAGTGCTCCCGCTCCTGATCCATCGGACCGTGTAGCCCGGTGGTCACGACCCGCCCCGGCCGCCCACAGAGCGCACCACCATGGGTGGTCGAGCCGGGACCGAGCATCGCGAGGACCCGAGTCGAGACCCAGCGACCCGACACTGTCCAAAACCACCACCCCACCAAACACACACGCCTCGTCGCTGCGCTCCTCGACGGCTCAACCACCGTTCTTTGGTGGTCGAGCCGGGACCGAGCATCGCGAGGACCCGAGTCGAGACCCGGCGAGCCGACACTGTCCCCACCCACCCCAGCAGTTGGTCACCACCCGACATCGGCCAACCGAGGTTTCGACGCGCCTCGTCGCTCCGCTCCTCGACGGCTCAACCACCAAAAACGCTCCCCACCCCCATCGATGGTCGAGCCGGGACCGAGCATCGCGAGGACCCGAGTCGAGACCCGGCGAGCCGACACTGTCCAAAACCACCTCGGAGGTGGTCACCACCCGACATCAGCCGACAGAGGTTTCGACACGCCTCGTCGCTCCGCTCCTCGACGGCTCAACCACCGTTCTTTGGTGGTCGAGCCGGGACCGAGCATCGCGAGGACCCGAGTCGAGACCCGGCGAGCCGACACTGTCCAAAACCACCTCGGAGGTGGTCACCACCCGACATCAGCCGACAGAGGTTTCGACACGCCTCGTCGCTGCGCTCCTCGACGGCTCAACCACCAAGAACACACGCCTCGCCGCTCCGCTCCTCGACGGCTCAACCACCGAACAGGGCGCCGATCGACTCAGTCGTCGACGTACTCGCGGTACCCCGTGGCGATGAGTGCGGCGCGGATCTTCTCCGCATCGGCGTCGAGTTCTTCGGGGGTGATGTCCTTGCGGGCGTTGGTCAGGTCGAAGGTTTCCATGCTCAAGGCGGGGAACACGTGGACGTGCACGTGGGGGACCTCGAGGCCGGCGATCAGCATCCCCATGCGCGGGGCGCCGAACGCCTCCTTGACCGCGCGGCCGACCTTCTGGGCGACGTCGGTCAGGTGGGTGAAGGTCGCGGTGTCCATCTGCTCCCAGTGGTCGACCTCCTTGCGGGGCACCACCAGGATGTGGCCGGGGGTGACGGGCTCGATGGTGAGGAAGGCGACGGCCAGGCCGTCGCGCCAGACGAACCGACCGGGCAGTTCTCCGTTGATGATCTTCGTGAATACCGACGACATGGCAACCAGTCTATGGGTCGCCGGTGGCGAGGTTCGCGGCATTCATGCCAGGTTGCGACCAATGCCTCAGGCACACCACCGCGTGTTCACCGACGTGTTGGGTAAAAGTTGTCGGGGGGCCGTGACATTCTTTTCTGGTGAGTCGCCGAACCCCCAAGTCCACCCGCGCCCGCAGCGCCGCATCGACCGACGTCGTCGGCGCGGCGCAGTGTTTTCCCCGGTTGCGGTACATGGGCTCGAAGTATCGGCTGTTGCCGCATCTCGAGCGCACTTTCGCCGAACTGGGCGGTTCCACCGCGGTGGATGCGTTCTCCGGGTCGGGGGTGGTCTCCTATCTGCTGAAGGCTCAGGGCTTCGCGGTGGCGAGCAACGACTTCCTGAACTTCCCGCACATCATCACGCGAGCGACGGTCGCGAACTCGTCGGTGCGGTTGGAGCCGGAGCTGGTCGAGGAGATCTGCGGTCCCCCGGCCGACGACAGGGACTTCATCTCGTCGACGTTCGACGGGCTGTACTTCGACGCCGAGGATCGGGCGTTCCTGGATTCGGCGTGGTCGCACATCGACCGGCTGCGCGGGTACCGGCGTGACCTGGCGATCTCGGCGTTGGTGTTGTCGGCGGCACGCAAGCAGCCGCGCGGGGTGTTCACCTTCACCGATTCGAGCCGCTATGCCGATGGTCGGCGCGACCTGAAGATGTCATTGCGGGATCATTTCCGGTTGCGTTCGGTGGCCGAGTACAACGCGACGGTGTTCTCCAACGGTCTCCGGCACCACAGCTCGTGCGGGGACGTGTTCGACCTGGACACCGAGCGGGCGCTGGGCGGCGCCCCGGATCTGGTGTACCTCGATCCGCCCTATGCCCCGCCGACCGACGACAACGACTACATCAAGCGCTACCACTTCCTGGAGGGGCTGTCGGCCTACTGGAAGGGCATGACGATCATGGAGAACACCAAGACCAAGAAACTACCGAAGCGGTACACGCCGTTCGCCTACAAACACACCATCGAGGACGCGCTGGTGCGCACCTTCGAGCATTTCGAGGATGCCGGGGCGATCGTGCTCTCGTACTCGTCGAATGCCCTTCCCGGGGCCGATCGGATCGTCGACCTGCTGGGCAAGGTCAAGCCGTCGGTGGAGGTGATCGCGATCGACCACAAGTACAGCTTCGGGACGCATGCCGCGGCAACCCGCCGCGATGTCAGCGAGTTCCTGTTCATCGGGCGGGACTGATCCCGGTGACCGCCGCCGACGCCGTCCCCGATTTCGACGAGTACCTGACCACGTTGGGACGCTTGACTTCTCATGTGGATCCCACCGAGTCGACGCCGGAGACCGAACATCTCACCGCCGCGACCGCGAGCCTTGGCGACATGCTGGTGACCGACATCGTGGGTCTGTCGGCGTGGGTGCGTGACCATCCGGCCGATGTGCCGGTGCTGGGGCTGGCGATCGGGTTGTCGCAGGAGAAGCTCAAGAACGTGCTCCGCGACCGGTTCGGCACGTCCGGTTGGTACGGGCTGGCACGCGCGAAGCCGGTGGAACTGGTCACCTGGCTCGACGCCGAGTTCGATCTGGTGCGTCTGCTGGAGACGCAGATGCACCGCACCTACACCTTTGCCGACATCCTGGTGGCCCGGGCCGGAACCCGCGTGACCGCGACCCGCGCCGGGGCGTCGGGGCGTCGAATCGAGGACGAGATCGAGGACATCGCCCGCGATCTGGGGCTCTCGTATGTGACCCGGTCGCGGTTCACCGGCCGCAACGGCCGCACCGCGCCGGCCGACCTGATCGTCGGCGACGAGGCGTCCGCCGACATCGTGGTGGCCGCCAAGGGATTCGACTCCACCGGCTCCAAGCTCACCGACGCGGTCCGCGAGATCGAGGAGATGGCCGAGGTCCGGTTGCCGCGGCAGGTCGTGCTCGCCGTCATCGACGGAATCGGTTGGAAATCACGCCAATCCGATCTCCGCCGAATCCACCGGCTGTGGGAGGACCAGCAGATCGACGGCATGTACACGCTGGAGGGCCTCGATCGGTTCCGTACCGACCTCACCGAGTTCGCCCGGTTGCGGCGTCTGATCTGAGAAGGGCTCGTCAGTCCACCAGCAGCGGTAGCCGCACCCAGAACCTCGCACCCTGGCCGGGCGCGGAGTCCACGCCGACCTGCCCGCCGTGGGCACCGACCAAAGCCGACACGATCGACAGACCCAGGCCGCTGCCACCACCGTTCCCGCCCCGGGATCGTGAGCTGTCACCGCGGTAGAACCGTTCGAAGACCTTCGCCTGCTCCTCGGCGGTGAGGCCCTGACCGGTGTCGGTCACCGTGATCACCACATCGGGCCGGCGGGGAGCGCCCGACGGTCCGGGCTCCGGGGACTGGTCCACACCGAGGCCGACGGTGATCGCCGCATCGGTCGGGGTGTGCACGACGGCGTTGTTCACCAGGTTTCGGATCACCTGCACCAGCCGCGCGGCGTCGCCGAGCACCATCGGCGGGCACTCGGACGGAATGACCTGCAACCGGATGTCGCGGTCCGGGGCGGCGGCCCGGGAGGCCTGCACAGTGTCGGCGGCGAGCATCATCATGTCCACCGGTTCGGAGCTCAGCGGGCGCTGCGCATCCAGACGGGCCAGCATGAGCAGGTCCTCGACCAGCAGGGTCATCCTGCCGGCCTCGTCGTCGATGCGCCGCATCGCGTCCCCGGCGTCGCTCACCGCACCCTGCCGGTACAGCTCGGAGAACCCCTTGATGGAGGTCAGCGGGGTCCGCAGTTCGTGGCTGGCGTCGGCGATGAACCGGCGCATCTTCTCCTCGGAGTGACGTGCCTGTTCCTCGGATCGCCGTGCCTGCTGTTCGGAGGCCGCGGTGGCGGCGAAAGCATGCTGGATCTGCCCGAGCATGGTGTTCAGCGAGCCGGACAGGCTGCCCACCTCGGTGTTCGGCGGCCCCGGGTCGACCCGCATGTTGAGGTTGCCCGCCGCGATCGCGTGCGCGGTCTCCTCCACCCGACGCAGCGGGCGCAGGCTGGAGCGGACCAACAGATAACTGAGCACGCCGAGCAAGGCCACCACGCCGGCGCCGGTGCCGAACTGCAGCCACACCAGCCGCGAAATGGTCTTGTTGACGTCGGTCAAGGGGACCGCGACCACCGACGAGCCGTCGGGGGACACTCGCTTGAGGACACGCCAGTGGGGTCCGTCGCCGTCGGCGGAGTCGACGGTGATCGGCTCGACGCTGCCCTCACCGAGCCCGCTGAGGTCGGGCTGATCGGTGAAGTCGGAAGAGTTGGTGATGACCGCGCCGGTGTCGGTGGTGATCTGCACGAAGTACGACGACGGGGGGCGACGCGGCCCGATGGGTGGGCCCGGCTGAGCCCCGGACTCGGGGATGCGCGGCTTGGCCCAGGTGTCGACGGCGCTCGCCAGTCCCTGGTCGGTGCGGTCGGTGAGGTTCTGCCGCATCGCCGAGGTCACCGCGATCCCGGAGACGAGCAGACCGACGGCGACGAGCACCAGGGTCAACGCGACCAGCGAGATGCGAAGTGGAACACCGCGGCGGATACCGCGCACTGAGTTCGTCATGTCGGCGTCGCACTCAGCGCGGCTCGCGCATCACATAGCCGACGCCGCGCAGGGTGTGGATCAGCGGGGTGATGCCGGTGTCGAGCTTGCGACGCAGGTAGGACACGTACGATTCGACGACATTGACCTCGCCGCCGAAGTCGTAGTTCCACACATGATCGAGGATGCGTGGCTTGGACAGCACGGTTCCCGCATTGACCATGAAGTAGCGCAGCAGGGTGAATTCGGTGGGCGACAACGAGATCAGCTGCCCGTTCTTCCACACCTCGTGGGTCTCGTCGTCGAGTTCGATGTCGGCGAAGGTGATTCGCGACGATTCCTTGGCACGCTCGTCGAATCCGCTGCGCCGCAGCAATACCTGCAGCCGGGCGACGACCTCTTCGAGGCTGAACGGCTTGGTGACATAGTCGTCGCCACCGATGGTCAGGCCGTTGATCTTGTCCTCGACGCTGTCGCGCGCGGACAGGAACAGCGCGGGGGCGGCGATACCGTCGGCACGCAGGCGGCGCAGCAGCCCGAAGCCGTCCATGCCCGGCATCATGACGTCGAGGATCAGGACGTCGGGTTTGACGTTGCGGCAGCGGTCGATGGCCTCGGGACCGCCGGCAGCGGTCTCGACCTCGTAACCCTGGAACTTCAACGACACCGACAACAACTCGCGGATGTTGACCTCGTCGTCGACGACGAGCACTTTCGCGCCTTGGCTGCTTCCCTGACCCTTGTCACTCACGAGAACCACCTCACACCCTCAGTCTGCCACCGGACTGGACTCGGGCTGGGAGCTTCCTGTGAACGATGACCAGGACCGATGCGCTCACCGGCTTCACTGTACTCAACTCCGGCTGCGCAGGGCCTGGAGGAACGGCGGCGGGTAGCCGGGGGTGAATCGCACCTCCCCGAGCCACTCCCGGAGATCGGCGACGCGGGCGTCGACGACCCGGCGGGCAGGTGCCGGCAACGTCTCGAACAGGTGGGTCCCGATTCCCGGTTCCCCGGTTTCCACGTCCGTTCGATACCAGCCGCCGACGATCCGTCCGTCCCACCAGATCGTCTGGCCGCCGTTGCCGTTGCGGTCGAAGACTTCTTCGGCGTGCGCACCGAGATAGAAATCGCGGATCTTGTGGCCCATCGTGGTGGGATCGAGTTCGGGCAGCAGCAGGGCCTGCGGGGCGACGTCCTCGTCGTCGAGGGTGTCGACATCGTCGGCGAGGACCAGGCCGACGGACCCGTCGTCGAGATCGACCTCGGTGACCTCGAGCTCCGAGAGCGCTTTGCGCACTACGGTCTTCGTGGAGCCCAGCCACCAGACGAGGTCGGTCTCGGTGCCCGGACCGAAGGTGGCCAGCCAGCGCCGGATGAGGTCGACGTGTGCGGCGACCGGGTCGGCCGGCGCGAGCGGCTCACCGAGCCAGCTGGTCATCGACGACCAGCGGGGCCTCGATCGGTGCCACTCGGCGTCGTTGGTGGCGCGCACGATCTCGCCGCCTGCACTCATCAGGTTGAGGATTCGGGGCAACAGCGGACTCGGTCCGCCGTAGGACTTTCCGGGGCTGACGATCACGCTGCGATCGAATTCGGTGAGTTGTGAACGGATCTCACCGGAGGTGAGCGTGTCGCCGTCGGCGAGAAGACCGGCGACGGCGGTGCGGGCGGCGTCGATCCACTCGTCCGGGTCGCCGAATCCCTCACCGTCGCGCAGGTGGCGGCGCAGGTTGGTGCGCTCGGACGCCACCACCCGGGACCCGATGGCGCCCACCGCGTCTCGCAGCAGGGGTCGGGGGACGACGAACAGGGTGCGGCGCATCGCGAGTTGTTTGACCAGCGTGCGGTCGGTGTAGAGCGCGGCGTCGAGGTCGGCGGTGGTGAATCCGTCGGACAGTCGCGCCCAGGCGCTGAGGTAGACCGTCGACGGCGTGGTGGCGTGCAATCCCACCATGTCGTCGGCGACGGTGACGACGTCGGCACCGCGGTGGTCGGCGGCGAGATGATGGCGACGCAGCAGCCGGTTGCGACGCTGCCGGTCGGTGATCTGCGGGCGGGTCATCTGCGGCTCGTCTCGGCTCGGTGACGTGGGAACGGTGGAGCCCTGACCTATGCCGGTGGTGCGGCGACGGCCTCGATCTCGACCACCTGATCGTCGTAGGGAAGAACGGTGACCCCCATCATCATCGCGGGCGGCGGTACGGCGTCGCCGAACCCGGCGGTGATCGCCTCCCAGGCCACGATGAGGTCGGCCTGCAGGCGTTCGGCGACGTAGACGGTGAGTTTGGCGACGTCACCGAGGGATGCGCCCTGCTCGGCGAGCACCGTGATGAGGTTGCGCAGGCAGGCTCGGGTCTGCTCGACGACGTCGCCCGGGGCGATCACCGAGCCGGCGGTGTCGAGCGGGGCGATCCCCGCGGTGAAGATCAGCGGACCGGCCGAGACCGTGGCGCTGTAGGGGAATCCGCCGTCGTGCAGGGCGGGCGAGGAGTTCAGGCGCACGCGGGACATGTCGCGAGTCTACGTACGCTCGAACCCGATCGGGGTCGGGTACCGATCAGCTCTCCAGTCGTGCCGACATCCAGTCGATGGTCTGCATGCCGAACAGGTCGGTCCCCCAGCCGTACATGTTCGTGAGGAAGTGCACCATCGAGCAGTCGGTCGGCTGGTAGTCCACCCGGGTGCCGCCCCGACGGTAGGTGGTGGTCAGCGCACGGGCGTCGGCCGCCGGGATCAGCGACATCGGCGAGTCGTCGCGGGCACACGAGGCGATCAGCACCGGTGCGTCCGGGCTGCGGGTGCCCAGCCGGTTGTCGCGGTAGACGTGCTGGAACTCGGGGATGTCGGCGGGACTGCGGTTGCCGGTGAACAGGGTTCGCAACGGCACGAACGGGGTGCCGAAGTAGGCCGGGGTCTGGCACTGGGTGCGGAAGACGTCGGCGAGCGCCCTGCCCGCAGGGGTGAGTTGGTCATCGATGCGCATCTCCGGGTACCGCGGTTCCAGACCGAGGAGGGTGGCGAAGGCGAAACCGGAGCCGAGTGAACCGTCGGCGGTGCGGATGAAGTTGCGCTGGTCGACCACCATTCCCTCGAGTACGGTGCCCTTGATGTTCAATTCGGGCGCATAGTGTGCCGCGTTCTCCGCGGCGAAGGCCGCACCCACCCCACCACCGGCGACACCGAACAGCGAGATCGGGGTGGCGGCAGGCAGTTTCGCCGGCTCGTGGGCCATCGCCGCACGCAGACCGTCGAGCATCATGTTGGCAGCAGCCTTGCCGGCGAAGACACCGTGCGGACGGGGGTCTGCGTTGTTGCCGACGTCGGAGACCATCACCGCGTAGCCCTTGCCGAACATCTGGGCCAGGGGCCCGAGTGCCGACCACACCGCACCGTCGAGCGGGTCGCCGCCGGTCATCATGGCGGAGGGATGACAGTAGGCACCGACGCTGTCGTTGGCGTACTGATAGCCGACCAGCTTGCGGTTCGTGCGGCCGTCGCGCGGGACCATCAGGATGCCGGTGGAGATGTCGGGCTCGTCGTACAGTCCCCGACTGACGTACATCAACGTGTAGGCGTCGAGGTCGCCCGGGCGGAAGCCGGTGAACTGGACGTCGACTTTCTTGGCCTTCAACAGTGTGCCCGGCTTCTCGTCGCCGCGCAGGGCGGGCTCACTGTAGAAGGGATCACCGGAGACCAGCGGGGTGAGGATCTCCTGCGGGCTCGCCCTCCGCCCGGAGGTGAACGTGCCGACCACGTACCCGTTGAACACCTCGCCGGGCTGCGGCGTGCGATTGGGTGGCGCGGCGTCGGCCCTGGGTGCGACGGCCACACCGGCCATCACCCCCGACACGGCCAGGGCCGCGGTGAGCATGGCGAGCAGGCGTCGGGCCCACGTCGTCGAAACGAGCGCAGCCGATCGTCCGGCCTTCCTGGACAGGGACATCCCCGTGATCCACCTTCGTCCTCGGTGATCCCTCCCCCGACCGAGGTCACACAGCGTGTGCAGTGACGACCACTCCTTACCCAGCGGTAAGAAATGGTTGAGACGGAACAGTAACTGCGTCTCAGGTCAGATGCAAGTCGGCCCGATCACCGCGTCACCGGAAGCCCAGGGCGACCTCTCCCCACGTCTGCCGCAGCGCACCGTCGAGATCGTCGACGACGCGATCACCAGCCCCGATGACCATGGTCGATCGCCGTTCCGTGGTGTACGCGGGCCACGGGATCCCCGACCCGTTTGCGCCGGAACCGCTCGTCTCCGGCCCGTTCGCCAGGGCGGTGCCGTCGACGAGATCCGGCGCCTCACCGCGTACGAACGCACCCCAACGGGCCAGCATCCGCGCCGACAATGTCTCGGCGGTCCCCCGCCCGCCGAGACGATAGGTGATGTCGCGCTTGCCGATCGAGATGTTGCCCCACATCAGCCCCAATTCGGCGGCGTGGGTGGCGCCCAACCTCATCACCCGGAACATCGGTGGGGCCCAGTCGAATCGGTACAGATACACCGGGGCGATCCGCGAATGCGGTTCGGCCACCCACAGTGCGGGCATCCGGAATGCGAGGTCCCGGGCGATCCCGACACCCGCCGCGGATTTCCTTCTTGGATAGAGGGATTCGATCAGACGCTCATCCGGGATGGGGAGGTCGGGGCGCTCGTCGGCGAGCCGCACGAACATCCGGCGCAGGACGTCGAGGTCGATCGGCATCAGCGGCGACTTCATGTACTTGAACACCGTGGCCTCGTCGCGGTTGCTGCCGATCAGCAACGGCACCGGCAACGACTCCCCCGCCGCGAACACGTCCATCGGATGCCGCGGCAGCAGATCGCCGTCGACCGTGGGCGTGTAGGCGAGAATGCCCGGATTCGACTGCGGCACCTCGGCAAATGCCGACATCCCGGCCTCGACGAGGTGTTCGGCGGTCGCATCGCGCAGACCGACCGGTATCCCCCGGTGCAGCAGGTCGGCGACGACGGCCATCCGGTCGGCGGTGAAGATCGTGCTGGCGGGGGAACTCTGGGAGATCGCCCGCGCGAACAGTCCCGCCGCGGCGGGCGTGGCGAGCAGCGTGGTGACCATGCCGCCGCCGGCCGACTCGCCGGCCACCGTCACCTGTGCCGGGTCGCCTCCGAACCCGGCGATGTTCTCGCGCACCCATCGCAGCGCCGCGATGGCGTCGCTGAGCGCCGCGTTCGTCTCCGCGTCGTCGAGAACCGTTCGCATGTCGGCGAATCCGAATGCCCCGATCCGATAGTTGACGGTCACCACGACGATTCCCGCGGCCCGCGCCAACGCGGTGCCGTCGTAGAGCGGTTGACTGCCCGACCCGTAGACATAGGCCCCGCCGTGCAGCCACACCATCACGGGCAGTGCGGAGCCGTCGGTCTCACTCGGCGACCACACGTTGAGGAACAGGCAGTCCTCGTCCATCACCGCATCCGGGCCGAGTCCGACCACCGGGATCAGCAGCTGCGGACACACCGAACCGGGACGGTCGGCGTCGACGATGTCGGTGTGCACGGGCGCGGGTTGCGCCCGACGCCATCGGTTCTCACCGACCGGCGGCGCAGCGAACCGCATGCCCCGCCACACCGTCACGGGCCCCTCCACCACACCGCGATAGGGCCCGGAAGTGGTCTCGACCACCGCAGATCTGCTGTTCACCGGTCCATCATGCGGTACCCGGGTCGGTACCGCCGCCGGATCGAGCTTGTCGCAGGCCGGTGTACACGATGATCGAGCCGACGAGGAGCGCAGCGACGAGACGAGTCGAAACCTCCGCAGACCAAGCACCCAAGCCGACCACGAGGCGGTCACCCCCCAACCCAACCTGCAGAGATCTCGACACGGGTCCTCGCCCTTCGGGCT
>NZ_JBSFRM010000016.1:37428-128315 GCF_053589235.1 Gordonia sp. NPDC003376
CTCGGTCCCGGCTCGATCACCGCTGGGATGACACCACCCAACCGATGACCGACCACCAGCGCCCCACAGACCGAACACCCGAAGCAGTCACCCCCCAACCCAAACTCCAGAGATCTCGACACGGGTCCTCGCCCCTCGGGCTCGGTCCCGGCTCGATCACCGCTGGGATGACACCACCCAACCGATGACCGACCACCAGCGCCCCACAGACCGAACACCCGAAGCAGTCACCCCCCCAACCCAAACTCCAGAGATCTCGACACGGGTCCTCGCCCCTCGGGCTCGGTCCCGGCTCGATCATCGTCGGGGGGTGCCACTCAACAGATGACCCGCCGGCCCCGGCTCGACCGTCGGCCATGCGACCGCGTGAGGTCGCGCACGTCTCGGAACATCCGGCCCGGGGCACGTCGTTGGCCTTCCGGACCCCGACCCAGAGACCCCGACCGGACCGCGGAGCCACCGATTCGTGCACAGTGTGTTGGAGCCCCCTGTCGGGATTGAACCGACGACCGCTCGCTTACAAGGCGAGTGCTCTACCACTGAGCTAAGGAGGCATTGCTTGCGCGAGTATATCCGCACGGCGTTGCGGCGCCTCACCGGCACCAGCAAGGCGACCATCGACACGATCGAACCCGGCACCATCCGGATCGCGCCGCGCCGGCCCATCGATCGGTTCGACGTCGCGTCGATCACCGAGGTCCTCGACCTCGCCACCAAGATCGGTGCGGTACTCCTCGATTCGGGGACCGGCGCGATCGACACCGCCGACCAGATCCGGTTCGTCGCGCGCGTCTACGGACTCTCCGATCTCGACGTCGACGTCACCTACAACACGATCGTGGTGAGCGCCCGCCGCGGGCCGACGCTGCCCCCGATCACCGCGATGCAGACGGTGCGCTACCGGTCCCTCGACTTCACCCGCCTCGCCCAGGTCGACCGACTGATCCGCAACATCCGCGACGTGGCGATCGCCCCGTCCACGGCACACCGCATGATCAACAAGATCGTCGACGCCCCACACCCCTACCGGTATGCGGTGGCGACCGCGGCCTGGGGCCTGATGGCGGCGGCCGTCGCCGTCCTGCTCGGCGGTGGTCCGCTGGTGGCAGTGATCGCCTTTGTCACCACCGGTGCCACCGTCACGCTCAACCGGTGGCTCAACCGGTTGGGCACACCGTTGTTCTTCCAGCAGGTCGCCGGCGGATTCATCGCGGTGGTCCCCGCCGCGCTGGTCTTCCAGATCGGTGGCGACCTCGGTGTCACCATCGCACCGTCGCAGGTCATCGCCGCCGGGATCGTGGTGTTGCTGTCGGGGTTGTCGCTGGTCGGCTCGGTGCAGGACGCCATCACCGGAGCCCCGATCACCGGTGTCGCCAGATTCTTCGAACTGTTGCTGATGACGGGCGGCATCATCGCCGGTGTCGGCATGGCGTTGCGGATGCTCGAGGCCTTCGGCATCTACCTGCCCACCATCACCACGTCCACCGAGTTCGCCGCGGTCGAGGTCCCCATCCGGGTGGCCGCCGGCGCGGTCGCCGCGATGGCATTCGCGCTCGCCAGCTACGCCGAACGCCGAGCACTGCCGGTGGCATTCCTGGCCGGTGCGATCGGTGTGGGCGTGGCCGCCGGGGCGACGTTCATCCCGGTGGGCGACGTCATCTCCTCCGGTGTGGCCGCAGTGTGCGTCGGGTTGCTCGGTGGTCTGCTCGCCCGCCGCGCGCTGACCCCACCGCTGGTCGTCGCGGTGGCCGGCATCACCCCGCTGCTCCCCGGGCTCGCCGCCTATCGCGGGCTCTACGGAATTCTCAACGAGCAGACCCTCGAGGGGTTCACCTGGATGGCCAGTGCCCTCGCCATCGGATGCGCGCTCGCCGCCGGCGTCACCCTCGGCGAGTTCGTCGCCCGCAGTCTGCGCACCCCCAGGCTGGTCCCGCCGAACTGGGGCCGGTGGCGTCGCCGGTGAACGCATCACCACCGAACAGGTAGAATGTGGTGTCGCACGACCCGCATCACGGGTCGCCGCGCCTCATGGACGGCTTCGGCCGGCCACGGGCGCGCACCGACATCCGACCGACAGCGTCCGCCCCGCGCCCGGGGCACCGACCGAGGGGACATGATGGCAGCCAAGACCACCGACATCGCCGATGAAGAGCTGAAGCCGGTAGCCGACGAGACCGCCAACTCGGCACGCCGCGTCGTCGCCGCATACGCCACCGACGCCGAGGAATGCCGGATGCTGCTGGCCATGCTGGGGATCGCACCGGGCGAGAACGCCTGAGTCGTGACCTCGGACAGCCGAGCGGTTCCCGAGTCCACCACCCCCGACGCCCCCGCGGCAGAGGACGCCACAGCCGAGGAGGCCACCGCACCCACACCGGGTAGCGGCATCCCCGCCGACGGCGCCGAATTCGTCGTGGTCGCCAACCGGTTGCCGGTCGACAAGGAGGTGGGCCCCGACGGCGAGGTCCACTGGCGACGCAGCCCCGGCGGGCTGGTGACCGCCCTCGAGCCGATCCTCCGCTCCCACACCGGCGCCTGGGTCGGCTGGTCGGGGAACGCCGACTCCGACGACAACCCCGAGGTCGAGGGCATCGGCATCCAGGCGGTACCGCTCTCGTCGCAGGAGATCGCCGAATACTACGAGGGCTTCTCCAACGCGACGCTGTGGCCGCTGTACCACGACGTCATCGTCAAACCCGAATACCACCGCGAATGGTGGAACACCTACGTCGAGGTGAACCGCCGCTTCGCCGAGGCCGCATCCAAGGCCGCCGCCCAGGGCGCGATCGTATGGGTGCAGGACTACCAGCTGCAGCTGGTGCCGAAGATGCTGCGCATGTTGCGACCCGACCTGAAGATCGGGTTCTTCCTGCACATCCCGTTCCCGCCGGTCGAACTGTTCATGCAGAACCCGTGGCGCACCGAGATCGTCGAGGGACTGCTCGGAGCGGACCTGATCGGCTTCCACCTGCCCGGCGGCGCCCAGAACTTCCTCTATCTCGCGCGTCGTCTGGCCGGGCAGGCCACCAGCAAGGGCACCGTCGGGGTACGTTCGCGCTTCGGTGTGGTGCAGGTGGGATTCCGCACCGTACGCGTCGGTGCGTTCCCGATCTCGATCGACTCCGGTGAGCTCGACACCAAGGCCCGCTCCCGCGAGATCCGCAAGCGGGCCGCCGAGATCCGCCGCGAGCTCGGCAACCCGAAGACCGTCATGCTCGGCGTCGACCGTCTCGACTACACCAAGGGCATCGACGTCCGCCTGCGTGCGCTGTCGGAGTTGCTGGCCGAGAAGCGGATCGACGCCGCCGACACCGTGATGGTGCAGCTGGCCACCCCCAGCCGCGAGCGGGTGGAGAGCTACATCCAGATGCGGGCCGGTATCGAGCAACTCGTCGGCAACATCAACGGCACCTACTCCCGGGTCGGCCAGCCGGTGGTGCAGTACCTCCACCGCCCGGTCCCCCGCGACGAGTTGATCGCGTTCTTCGTCGCCGCCGACGTCATGCTGGTGACCCCGCTGCGCGACGGCATGAACCTGGTGGCCAAGGAGTACGTGGCCTGCCGCAGCGATCTCGGCGGCGCGCTGGTGCTGAGCGAATTCACCGGTGCCGCAGCCGAATTGCGGTCGGCATATCAGGCCAACCCGTATGACCTCGACGGCGTGAAGGATGCCATCGAGGCGGCCGTCACGCAGACCCCGCAGGAGGGCCGCCGCCGGATGCGGGCCCTGCGCCGGCAGGTGCTGACCCACGACGTCGCGAAGTGGGCGGCGAGCTTCCTCGACACCCTCACCGAGGCGGCATCCACCGAGTCGGAAGCCGATCGCGGTCTGCACCTGATGAGTCCGCCGGTCGTCGACGACCCCGGGGCGCCGCAGGAATGAGCCCGAACCCCGCCCGCCCGGATCTGATCCCCGCCGATCTGGCCGCCGCCCTCGAGCAGGCGGCCACGGTCTCGGTCCTGCTGGTGGCGTCGGACTTCGACGGCTGCCTGGCCCCCATCGTGTCCCGTCCCGAGGACGCCCGCCCGATCCCCGAGTCACGGACCGCGCTCCTCGACGCCGCCGCGCTCGACCGGACGCCGGTCGCGGTGATCTCCGGCCGGGCCCTGGCCGACCTGGCCCGGTTGTCGGGGCTGGGCGCGTCGGGGATCGCCTTGATCGGCAGCCACGGCAGCGAGTTCGACACCGGATTCCCGCAGGAGATCACCGACGACCACCGCGATCTGCTGTCGCGTGTCGTCGGCGAATTCCATTCCATCGCAGCCGATCACCCGGGTGTGACGGTGGAGACCAAACCGGTCAGCACCGCCCTGCATGTCCGCAATGCCACCGCCGATGACGCCGACGCCGCACTCGCGCGGGCGCGACGGGGTCCGGCGTCGTGGGACGGGGTGGAGGCCACCGAGGGCAAGGCGGTGATCGAGCTCGCCGTCATCGAGACCAGCAAGGGCATCGCCCTCGACCTGCTGCGGGACCGATCCGGCGCCGACGTCGTCCTCTATCTCGGCGACGACGTCACCGACGAGAAGGCGTTTGCGCATCTGCGGCCCGACACCGACATCAGCGTCAAGGTGGGCACCGGAAGCACCTTGGCGCAGTACCGGATCGACGATCCGCAGGCGGTCGCGGCAGTACTGACGTACGTCGCAGCCCGCCGCGCCGAGGCCCTCCGCACCCGTTCGGCCTGACCCGACACCCCGGCCGGGATGTCAGGTCCACGGGCGCGTCACACCACCAGCGGATCGGTGACCGGTACGCGGGCCGCGCTCTCCCGGATCACCCGGTGCACGAACCCGAGTTTGCGCACCACCGGACGGGGGATCTCGAACGGATAGAGCGGTCGGCGACCCATCGCCTGGTTCACGCGATTGAACATGGTGGACAACCACTTCCAGTCGTACAGAAGGCGTTCCACCGGCTGGTCCGCGTAGGACTCCAACGGGACGATGTCACGGTCCATCGCGAACCGCACCTGGTCCTTCTCCAGCATCAGGCCGGATTCGCGTGCGGTGTCGATGGTCCCGGTGATGTGCAGGTAGTGGGCGAAGCACTCGGCGAAGTCCTCCCACGGATGCATCGTCGCGTACTCGGAGATGAACGATTCGTGCCAGTCCACCGGCGGCCCCTGCCGGTAGTGCCGGTCGAGGGCGTCGGCATAGCTCGCGCGCTCGTCACCGAAGATCTGTCGACACTTCTGCAGGTATATGTCGGTACCGTCGCCGGTCTCGACCAACACGTGCTCGTAATAGTGGCCCACCTCGTGCCGGAAGTGGCCGAGCATCGTGCGGTACGGCTCACCGAGCTGCACCCGCAGGCGTTCGCGGTAGGCGTCGAGCGTCTCGGCGAGGTCGAGGGTGATCACGCCGTTCGCGTGACCGATGATCACGCGATCCCGCGACGACAGACTCGACAACAGATCGAAGGCCAGCCCGCCCTCGGTGCGCCAGTGCGGCTCCACCGGCAGGCCCAGGTCGACGAGTTGATAGACCAGCAGCCGTAGATCCGCCAGTGTGGGCGGGATCTTTTCCATCGCGATGGTGTCGGACCGGTCGGGCAGCCTGCGGACCAGGGCGTCGGCGAAGCACAGCCCGCGCATGCCGGCGTCGGCGTCGGTGTACTCCGACGGCGTCATCCAGTTGCAGCCGAATCGCTCCCAGTTGGAGCAGCGTTCCCACCGCCTCCCGTCGATCTCGACCCCCTCTTCGGAGGCGACGACGAGCGAGCGGCTCGGTAGGTGAACCCCCACGGTGGTCTCACAGTTGGGGCAGGTCTGGTTGATGAAGCCCGACAGGGCATTGCAGATGGGACACGTCAGTGCGCGCACCCGTTCAGCCTAGGTGAACCCACCGGTGATGGTCGTCGGTGGGCAGGATTCCGTGCACCGCCGCGTCCACCCGGTAGGAGTCCAGGGAGATCGCGCCGCCGTGGTTGTCGAGGAATGCGGTGTCGGCGGCGTCGCGTCCGGTGGCGATCCGCACCATCGTCTGTCGCGGTGCGAGCCGGGTCGCGTCGACCACCACCCACTCGTCGTCGATGAGCGCCTCGGCGACGGCGTGGAAGTCCATCGGCGAACATCCCGGCGCGTACACCGCCACCAGCCGGGCCGGAATGGTCAGCGCCCGCAACAGCGCGATCACCAGATGGGCATAGTCCCGGCACACCCCGGCCCCGGCGAGCAGCGTGTCGGCCGCCCCGTCGATGGGGTCGCTGGCCCCGGGCACGTACCGTAGCCGCCGGGTGACGAAATCGGTGACCTGCGTGAGGAGTTCCCGCGGTGGCAGACCCGCGTCGAACTGGCCCGCGGCGAAACCGAAGAAAGTATCAGATTCGGCATATCGACTGGGCCGCAGGTAGATCGAGCGGTCGGTGGCCCGCACCGAGACGGGCTCGGCCGGGGTGGTCACCGATGCACGGTAGTCGATGGCGAGCCACCCGGCGTCGAGGGTCAGCCGATGGATGCGGCCACCGTGGTCGTCGACGATCTCGGTCGGCGTGATCGATGTTCCGTCCACGGTGATCTCGAGGGTCTCGGTCATGGTCAGACCGGGCAGATGCGCGACCGCGATCTGCATCTCGAGCTCGGTGGGCGCCTGCACGGTGACGTCGAGGTGCGCGCTCACCTCACGTGTGGGAGTCGACATGGCGTTCACCGTAGGCGCCGACCGCGCGACCGGCGAACGCGGGGCGAACGCGTCGGGGCGATCAGGTCATCGCCCCGATCGGGTCGGCGTAGATCACACTGAGCGCCACCACGATCGCTGCGCTCTCCTGCACCGCGTGGCCGAACCGCGACGGGGTCAGCTCCAACGGCCAGCCCGCACGGGACGCGGCGTCGAAGGCTGCCTGCACGGGCGCGAGCCCCTGCGGATGGGCGGCGAATGCGTCGCCGGCGACGATCACCGTGTCGGGATTGAACGCGTCCCGGAATCCGGCGACCACCTCCCCGAGGATGCGGGCCCGCTCGTCGGAGATGCACGATGCGTCCGGGGACACCCCGAGCCGCTCGGCGGCCCGGGCGGCGGCGGCGACGCCGATCACCCCCTGCAACGTCGCGGGACCCGGACCGAGCACCGGGGCGTCGACCCGCACGTGCGCGATGGTGCCCGCACCCCGGGCCGGGACGACCACCCGACCGTTGACCGTGACGGCCATACCGGTGGTTTCGCGCGCATAGAAGAAAAGTCCGGACTCGTCGGTGCTGCGGGGTGAACCGAGCAGCAATTCGGCCGCCGCCATCGCCTGCACGTGCTCACACACCGACACCGGGACACCGAGCGTCTCGGCCAGCCTCTCACCCAGCGGCACCTTGCGCCAGCCGAGGACCGGATGGTCGACGACGCCGGTCGCGGTGTCGACCCGACCACCCAGCGCCACCCCGCCCCAGAGCAGCCGACGGCCGGAGAACCGGTCGGCGAGTGTGCGCAGCTGGGCGCACAACGCGTCCACCGCGGCGTCCGGCGGACCGTCAGGGGTGCGGACGGCATGGCTGTAGAGGGTGCGTCCGCCCAGGTCGGCCAGGGCGAGCAGGGTGCGGCGGGCACCGATGTGCATACCCGCCACGCACAGGCCGTCGCGGTCGAGGGTGAGCGGGTTCTTGGGTCGGCCGATCCCGCCGTGATGCACCAGGTCGCGTCGCTCGGTGACGAAGCCGAGGTCGGCGAGGGCGACGATCTGACGGTTGATCGTCGCCGGGGAGAGCTTCGTGTCCGCGGCGATCGTGTCACGGGTGATGGGCGCGCCGACCCGAATCGCCTGCAGCACCAACGCCGCCGGGGTCGAGGTGACCTGAAGCGTCGCCGGGACCACTGCCTGCATGCGACGAATGTATCAGCGAGTCCGGGTGTCCCGTCCCCGGCGAACGTGCGTCCGACCGGTGCCCTGGCCACGGGCCGTAAACTCTGAGACCATGACCGATCCCGACGCCGCCTTGTCCGCCGCTGCCTCGTCCGCCGCTGCCTCGTCCGCACCGTCCTCCTCCGACACCCGTCCGGTCGCCGTGGTGACCGGGGCCAGTTCCGGGATCGGCGCCGCCACCGCCCGCACGCTCGCCGGGCAGGGATACCACGTCGTCCTCGGCGCCCGCCGGGTCGACCGGGTCGAGGCCCTCGCCGCCGAGATCGGTGGCACCGGAAGGCAACTCGACGTCACCGACGAGGATTCGGTGGCCGCATTCGTCGACGGCCTGGATAGGGTGTCGGTGCTGGTCAACAATGCCGGCGGCGCCAAGGGACTCGATCCGGTGGCCACCGCCGATCTCGACGACTGGCGCTGGATGTGGGAGACCAACGTGCTCGGCACCCTGCGGGTGACCAAGGCCCTGCTGCCCGCGCTGGAGGCGTCAGGGGACGGCCTGATCGTGACCATCACCTCCATCGCCGCGCTCGAGGCCTACGACAACGGCGGCGGCTACACCTCGGCCAAGCACGCACAGGGCGTGCTGCACCGCACGCTGCGATTCGAGCTGCTGGGCAAGCCGATCCGGCTCACCGAGATCGCCCCGGGCATGGTCGAGACCGACTTCTCGCTGGTGCGCTTCGACGGCGACCAGGAACGTGCCGACGCGGTGTACCAGGGCCTGACGCCGATGGTCGCCGACGACGTTGCCGAGGTGATCGGCTTCGTCGCATCCCGGCCACCGCATGTGAACCTCGACCTGATCGTGCTCAAGCCGCGCGATCAGGCCAGCGCGCGCCGCAACATCAAGACCGGATAGCCGTCGCGGACCACGGTCGGCCCGGGTGAGGAGACCGACACCCGGGCCGGTGGACATCTGCGCCTTCGGTCCGCCCGCAGCTCCCCGGACGGCCCGATGCGCGCTCGTTCCCGTTCGGGTCACCGCTCAGGAGAGCCGCGTCCGGCTGTCTCGCGCATGCGATCCCTTGACCTCACTCGGCGTCGTGCCGAATCGCGTACGGAATGACCGCGTGAAATGTGCAGCCGTGCGAAAGCCGCAGAGACGCGCGACCTCGGAGACCAGGATGGACGGTTCGCGCGAGAGCACTCGGTGCGCCTCGTCCAACCGGCGATCAAGGACGGTACGCGACACGGTCTGCCCGGCCTCGGCAAAGGCCGCCTGGAGTGTGCGGAGTGAGACCCCTTGAGCCGCCGCGATTCTCGACGGATCGAGTTCGCCGTAGAGGTGCTTGTCGATCCACTCCGTCGTGGTTGCGACCAGGCTCGGCCCGGCCAGGGAGACCCGATCCGGGTGTGGCCAGAGCACCAGCCGGACGAGGCTGGTCAGCGCTTCGGCCGCACCACGACGCTGCGTGGGCGTCATGTGGTGCAGATCGGTCAGCAGCGTGCCTAGATAGCCGGTGAACAGGCGGAGTCCGGGAGCCGAGGGCGCACACGGCGCAGGCACACCCCGGTCGAGTTCGAGCAGACGTCTCCGGGGAACGACCACCGCCAGCTTGTGTACCTGGGCAAGGACATCGATCTCGGCATCTCGGCAACTGTCCCAGACCGCCACTCCCCCCGGTCCCACGACCGACGGCGCCGGGCCCTGCGTGTGCAGCACGGCACCCCGTTGCACGAAGACGACAACGGCCCGACCGGACTCGGCGTCCTGGTGCCGAAGGCGCGCTCGCCACGGGTCGGCAACAGACCGCACGATGGTGAGGTCGTGACAGTTGAAGGTCGCCACCTGGATCTCACCGGACCCCGACCGACGCCGCGAGAACTCCAGTGGAACATAGGTTTCCGATACGACTTCGGCAAGGGATGGCACGGCACCCCCACCACCGCGACGAAGGTTGTTGCTCTGATGTCTGACCTCGCCGGCAGCCTGCGCCGCGTCGGCGGCACCGCCGGTGGACAGGGGGCCGACTTCGCTCATATTCTAATAGATATTAGATGATCGGTGGAACGTTTCCCACCCTTTCGACCGATTCCCGGGAGACCAGCTCGACGAGCCTGAACTTCTGGACCTTACCGGTGGCCGTGGTCGGCAGGTGATCGGGTTCGAGGAACACCACACGCTTGGGCACTTTGAACCGCGCCAGATGCTCCTTGGCGTGTGCGATCACGGTCTGGGCGGTGAGCGCATCGCCATCCGGCCCCGGGGCACGGACCACCACGGCGCAGCCGATCTCACCCCACCGATCGTCGACGACGCCGACGGCGAAGATCTGACTGATGCCGGGATGGGCACCCAGTACCTCCTCGACCTCCTTCGGCATCACCAATTCGCCACCGGACTTGTAGACCTCCTTGCTCCGGCCGGTCAGGACGAGGTAACCGTCCGCGCGGACTCGGCCGAGGTCCCCGGATTGGAGCCAGGTCGTCCCGGTGGCCGGTTCGGTGATCAGCGCTCCCTCGCTCTCCTCGGGCTTGGCGTAGTAGCCCACCATCGTGGTCGGACCGGACGAGGAGAGCTCTCCGACCGCCCCCGCAGGCAGGACCTCACCTGTCGCCGGATCGACGGTGCGATACACGCAGAGGGTGTGCTCGTGACCGATACCGGCGGAGCCGGCCATCTTGGGTCGGCCGACCGTGGTCGAGGTCAGCATCAGGCCGTCCTCGGGGAGCGTCAGGGTCATCGCGCCGCCACACTCGGTCATGCCGTAGCCGGTGACGATCTCACTCACCCCGAACTCGCGCTCGACCTGCTCCCACAGCCACACCGGCGCAGGTGCCGAACCGCACAGGATCGCCGTCAGACTCGAGAGGTCGGTCTCCAGTCGTCTGGGACTCTCGACGAGTGCGACGGCCATCGTCGGAACGACGAGCATGTCGGTGGCCCGGTGCGTCTCGATCGCCTCGAGGTACCCCTCGGCACTGAACGACGGGAGCATGATCACCGCGCCACCGACATAGGTCGCCGACAGCAACCCCTCGATGTATCCGAACATGTGGTAACACGGAAGCGAGAAGAGGATTCGACGACCATCCTCGTAGGCGCGGGTCAGCGCCGACGCGTAGCCGGTTCGCAGCACCGCGTCGTGTGTGACCTGAACCCCCTTGGGCGAGCCGGTGCTCCCCGAGGTGTAGAGCAGATCCGACACATCGTCGGGACCGTGCCCGGCGTCCGCGGACGCGCCCGCGTTGGCCGCACCCATCTCGGCGAGCACGCGACCGGTGAGGGCGACCTGTCGCGGTGGATCGTCGGGCCGCCCGACGAGCACGACGTGACGCAGCGTATCCGGGGCATCGCCGCCGACGGCGGCGCGCTCGGCGAATCCCGACGCGTCCCACCCGGGCACGATCGTGTCGAGCATCCCTGCGTGGTCGAGTCCGGCGAACCCGGTGGTGGTGATCAACACCTTGCATGCGGACTGCGCCAACACGTACCGCAGTTCGTCGGTGCGGTACAGGAAGTTGAACGGGATGGCCACCGCCCCGGTGCGGGCGATCGCGAACTTGAGGGTGACGAACTCTGCGTGGTTGGCCATCAGCAGTCCGACGCGGTCCCCCTTGCCGACACCCAGGGCCACCAGACCGTCGGCCAGCCGACGGGACTCCGAGACGACCTCGGCGTAGGTGAGGACACGCTCGTCGGTGACGACGAGGTCTCTGTCGGGGTACTGCTCGGCGCAGGCGTCGAGCCAGCCGTCGAGGGTGCGCGGGGACCAGGTGGGGAACCGCTTCTGCAGCGCCTCGCGGCGCTCGGCGATGGTGTTCACATTTCTTCCTTGCTCCCGGGAGAAGATCGATTGTTGCGGCGGTTGCGTCGACAACCCGCCGACGCGGTGTCCGTCGTGGCCGCATCCGGCCAGAGCGGCGGGGGCTCGGTCTCGGCGGGCGTCTCATTCTCGGCAGGCGGCACGCATCAACTCGGCCGCGCGCGCGGGGTCGTCGCGAAAAGGGACGTGCCCGCATCCCCCGAGCCGCCGGACTCGGGCGTTCGGCAGTCTGCGGCCAGCTCGCCACGACTGCCACACCGGCAGGACGAGATCCCTTGAGCCCCAGAGGATCGTGACCGGGGTGTCGACGATCTCCTGCTGGTCGGGTGCCGCGTAGCCCCCCATCGCGGCGATCGCCTGGTCGAATCCGCTGCTGCCCAGGATCGAATCGACGTCCTGCAGGCACTCCCGGGAGTCGGCGCGCCACGGTTTGCCGTAGATGACCCCGAACAGCAGCACGCGAAGCGACCGATGTTCCATCCACCGGGGCAGCGGACCTCGAACCAATGGCAACCCGGCGCGCATCGCCTTCAGGAGAAGCCTGCAGTAGGTCCGTTCTGCACCCGACCAGAAGCCGATCGGCGAGACCGCTGTCACCGAGCGGACGGCTCCTCTTCGGCCCAGCTCGAGCGCGATTCCGCCACCGAGCGAGTTCCCCGCAACGTGCGGTCGGTGCACGCCCGACTCGACGAAGAACCTCTCCACCTGATCGGCGAAACCCGAAATCGTCTGCTCACCCGAGACATCGGCCGATCGGCCGAATCCGGGCAGATCCAGGGCGATCACGTCGAAGTCCTGCGACAGGTCGTCGAAGACGGGATCCCAGGCCGCCTGGGAACTCCCGAGGGGATGCAAGAGAACGAGCGGCTCCCCGGCGCCGGCTCGACGATGGAACAGCATCCGGTCAACCCACCCGGTGCACGTTGTAGGTGACGCTCGGTCCTGGTTCCCCGGCCAACCAGTGCGCCTTTCCTTCCGACACGAACAGCGCGTGGTCGACCCACGCGTAACGCTCATCACCGGTGGCGATCCGAACCGCACTGCGGAAGTACTGGTCGCCGAAATCGGTTGCACCCTCACCGCCGAGCACTGCGCCGAAGGCGGCGTTGATCTCGATCAGCCCCGAATAGGTCACGAGCAACGACGCACCATCGTCGGTCTCGATACCCAGCCGCACGTCTGTCAGGCCCCAGCCGTCCGAGGTGACCGTCAGCCAGTCACCCCCGCCGCGCAGCACGGTACCGTTCAGTCTGTCCCCCTCGGCGCGGCCTCCGAGTACCTCGATGTAGAGCCGGGTTCCCTGCGCGGTGGAACCGAAATCCACTGGTGCCGAGAGCTTTGCGTCGAAGGTGAATTCCGGGATGAGGTGCAGTGCCGATGGTGTCATGGTCAGATCTCCTGCTTGCGACGATGAGTGGAATGGGTATCTGTGGACGGCGAATCCGTGGCGACGTCTGCGGCGTCGTCCGGCTGCAGCTCGAAGTCGTCGAGGTCGGGGTGGTCGAGGTGGTCGATCCATCGACGCTTGCTGAACGGCCACAGCACGGGCGTGCCGTCGTCGCCGACGTACCAGCTGCTACACAGTGACCAGGTGGTGCCGCCGAAAGCGCCACCGACCTCCTCGTACCAGCGGTCGGTCGCCTCTCGGGTCGGAGCGATCGAGGCCACGTCGCGGCGCCTCATCTCCGTGATCGCCTTCGTGATGTATCCGGCCTGGCCCTCCATGCTCGCGTGCAAGCCGACATGGGTGACGGGAAAGTTCGGCCCCAGCATCATGAACATGTTGGGGAAACCAGGGATCATCATCGTTCCGTAGTTGAGCGGTCGTGCCGCCCAGACATCGCCGAGCGAGAGCCCGTCCTGCCCGGTGATCTCCATGGGGCGCATGTAGGCGTGCGAGTCGAACCCGGTGGCCAGCACGATCACATCGACCGGATGGTCGACGCCGTCCTCCGTCCGGATCGACGTCGGGGTCACCTCGGCGATTCTCGACGTCTCGACCGTCACGTCCGGATGCTGCACGGCCGGGTAGAACTTGGTCGTCATCACCGGTCGGCGACACATGATCGGCTCATCGGGGGTGAGCTTCCGACGCAGATCAGGGTCCTTCACCCGAGCCAGATTCCGACGACACAACCAGCCGAAGATCTTGTTCTCCACCGAGTTCGGCTTCATCATCCCGCGCCCGAGAATTCTGGAGAAGCTGGCCAGCGAGACGCTCCGAACCCCTCGGGCAAACACCGGCCACCGACGTAACGCGGCGAGCACCGGACCCGGGATCGTGAAGTCGGGCAGGGGGAACATCCACTGCGGGGTCCGCTGGAACATGGTCAGGTGCTCCACCTCGCCGGCCAGCGCCGCGACGACCTGTACTCCCGAGGACCCGCTACCGAGGACGGCAACCCGCTTGTCGCCCAGATCCACGTCGTCGTTCCACCGCGCGGTGTGCATGACCGGTCCGGCGAAGTCGTCCAGACCGGATATCTCCGGATACTTGGGGTGATGCAGGAAGCCGGTGGCATGGACGACGATCCGGTGCTCATGCCGTTCCCCCGACCCCGTCAGCAGAGACCACCGGTCACCGAGCCACTCGGCGTCGACGATCTCGCTACCCAGGGACAGGTGCTCACCGAGACCGTGAGCGTCGAACACCCTTTGGTGATAGTCCCGGAGTGCAGACCCCGGCGCCAGGAGCCGGTCGGAGTGCACGTCGACGGCGAACGAGTAGGTGTACCCGATGGCCGGGACATCGCATGCCAGGCCCGGGTAGGTGTTGTACCGCCAGGTGCCACCGATGGCGTCGGACTTCTCGTAGATACGAAACGGAATACCCTCCTGTTGGAGCCTGATGGCCATTGCCGTTCCGGACAACCCGGCACCGACGATCGCCACCGGGCTCACATCCCGGGACCCGGGCGCGCTCATGCGCTCGCCACCTGCGCGTCGGCAACGGGCGTCGACAGCAGGATGGCGAAGATGTGCTCGTCCACCGACTCTCCGAGTCCGACATGCAGATGTTGTTGCTCCACAAAGGAACTCAGGGGATCGGGACCGAGCTCCCGTCCGGACCCACTCTGCTTGAATCCGCCGAACGGCAGCATCGGATGCAGCAGGTGCCAGTCGTTCACCCATACCGTGCCCGCCCGCAGGCGCCGCGCAACATCGGCTCCGTGCTCGAGGTCTCCCGCCCAGACTCCCGCCGACAGCCCGTACGCGGTGTCGTTGGCGATGGCGACGGCCTGCTCCTCGTCATCGTAGGGGATGACGATCAGCACCGGCCCGAACACCTCCTCGCGGGCGATGGTCATCTGATTGTCCACGCCTGCAATGACAGTCGGCTCCACCCAGAACCCACCGGAGAACCCGTCGATCTCGGCCGTACCGCCGCCGGCGACCACCTGCGCTCCCTGATCGACCGCGGACTCGACGTAGTCGAGGATCCGGTCGCGCTGACGCTCGGAGATGACGGGTCCGACATCTGTGGCCGGGTCCGCAGGATCGCCGAGTCGCAGCGTGGAGACCCTGGCGCACAACCTGTCGACGATCTCCTGCTCGCGATGACGAGGCACGAGCAGGCGGGTACCGGATACACAGATCTGACCCGAGTAGAGCATCGACGCGAACAGCGATCCGTCTGCGATCAGGTCGAGATCGGCATCATCGAGGGCGACCATGGGCGCCTTCCCACCCAATTCGAGCGTCAGATTCTTGATGCTCGCGGAGGCGTCGGACATGATCTGCCGGCCCACCGCCGTCGATCCGGTGAAGGTGATCTTGGCGACGTCCGGATGCGTGGTGAGGTAGGCACCGACCTCGGCTCCGTCGCCGGTGATCACATTCAGCACACCTGCGGGAACACCGCACTCGACCGCGATCCGGGCGAGCCGTAGAACTGTCAGCGGCGCCCGCTCGTCCACCTTGACGACCACCGTGCAGCCTGCCCCCAGGGCCGGGAACACCTTCCAGATACTCAGCAGGAGTGGAAAATTCCAGGGGATGATGGCGGCGACGACACCCACCGGAACACTTCGCTGTCGGTGCGCCGACGGCGTCGGCAGCGCCGGGACCTCCACCTCACGGTCAGGGACGAACGCAGCGACCTGCTGCGCGACCGCAGCGGCGTGGGCGGCGGCCATCCCCACGTGGAATCCCTGGGTTTGCCGTATGGTCGCGCCGTTGGCCAGGGACTCGAGCTCGCAGAGCGCGGGTGTCTCCTCGGCCAGACGGGCGGCGATCTCGCCCAGAATCGCCGCACGCTCCGGGCAGGTGAGACTCGACCACGTCCCCGTCTCGAACTCTCGTGTGGCGGCCGCGACGGCATCGGCCGCGTCGGCGACCCCGCCGCGTGCCACGGTGGCGGCGACCCCACCTGTGGCGGGGTTGCGAATCTCGTAGTGGGCCGCGGTATCCCGTGGTTCTCCATCGATGAACATGCTGAAGTGCTGATCGGACATGAGCTGGACGTCGTTCCTTCCGGTCTGGCGCGGGGTTTCTCCCCAACCACCACATGGCTGTGATCTGCACCAAACCAACGACCAGGTGTGACTTCCAGCATTCTGCGCGCACAGGCAAGGGGATGCGTGAATCGGCAATCCCTCGGCCACCGCAGAGCCCGAGCAGCAACCCGACCGATCCGCCGAAGGACACCGAAAGGCAAGGTCTGCGGTCGAGTTCTGGTGGCGATACCGAACGACGAACACCCCATCCGTGGTCGGATGGGGTGTTCGTCGTTCGGTGGCACCGGGTCCACCGCCGATGCGCCCGACCGTCGCTCCCGGCGAGCGGTCGGCTCCGCCTACAGCACCGCGACCGGATTGATCGGACTGGAGGTCGATCCGACGAAGCGCCAGGGAAGTGCGGTGAACAAGAAGTCCCACTGGCGTTCTTCTGCACAGGTGGCCGCCAGCGCGGTGAGGTCCAGGTTGTCCATCAGCCACAGACCGATCGCCACCAGACACACGCTGTGGATGGGCCGGGCGAAATCGAAGTCCTCGTACTGGGGCGGTTGCACGTCGTGCGTACCGTCAGCGCCCATGACCGCGACATCGCGGTCTCGAAGATACTGCAGCGCAGAGGCATCGAGTCCGGTCTGCACTCCGTCGACGGGCCCGCGACCCGCACCTCGATACAGCGGACCCTCTTCCAGGATGGCGGCAGCGTTGCCCGTATGGATCAGGAGTGCATCCCCGGAACGTACGGTGACGCCCTGACGTCGTTCGGCTGCCTCGAGATCTGTCGGGGTGACGGCGTATCCCCGCTCGACGTGACGCACACCGAACAGACCCGCGATGTCCAACAGCACCCCCCGGGTGATGATGCCCGCGGAGGCGTGCTGGACGGCCAGTTCGGTGGCACCGTCGTCCTCGGTGGTCGCCGAAGCAGGAAACCCGTTGTAGTTCTTGCCATCCCATGAGTAGTGAGCGAGCCCGTCGAGATGCGCGTTCCCACCGTGCGGAGCGATGTGGATGTGCTCACTGACCGCCTCGAAACGGAACCCCCGACCGACGGCGTTCTGCACCTCCGCGACATCGCTGGTCCGCCGGACCTCGGCGATCCCCGACTTCAACGGATCGGGATCGGCGGGGTTCATGTCACGGGACAGGGATATCGCGTTGCCCGATCGGACACTGGCCAGGGCCGCGCGCCGGACCTCCGGTGTGATCAGGTTGAGGGTTCCACGACGGTCGTCGTCGCCCCATCGACCCCAGTTGGACAGAGTGGTATGCAGTTCCTCGACCTGAGCGGCGGTCAGAATCGGATCGGCGATACCCATCGTCGACGCTCCCTTCGTTGGCTTCACGCGCATGGGTCGGCGGCCGCGACACGTGGCTGCGCGATGTGCGTGCGGATTGTTCTCCCCAACGCTAGTACGAGATCCTGGCATCCTGATTCTGGAAATCCGAAGATCGCCGCACATCCGCAGAAGTCTCAGTGGACCTCGGGTTCCCGAAAGGTGTGTTCGAACTGCGTCACGGCGGCCGCCAGTAATGGGGCCTGCTCGAGGTCTCCCCGCCAGGCGAGGTGCGTACACAGCGTCGGGACCGGCTCCGCCAGCGGTTTCACCACGACGTTTCGCCGGGTCTCACTCGAGAGCGAGGCGTGTTCGGTCGTTTCCGCCGGAACAAACGCACAGTGCTTTCCCCCGGAGACGAGCATGTACAACGCATTCGCCACGGCCGCGTTGACGATGTCGACCTGCGGCAGGTATTCGAGAAAGGAACCCAGGTCGGCCGGGATCGTCATCGGATCGACAATGCTCGCGAGCCGTAGACCTGCCAGATCTCGTGGATGGATCACCGAATGAGCAGCCTGCGGGGACGCCGCGGGGACCGCGACCGCCAGACGCTCACTCAAGATGGGCACCGTCGCGATGGGCTCCGGGGGAACCGACCAGATGAACCCGCAATCGAGTCGCGCGGTATCCAGCAGGTTCAGTTGGGTCCTGGTGTCCAGCGGCAGGATGGTCAGACGGTCGACACCGACGGCCCGCTCCAGCAGGACCCTGACCCGCTCCCGGAACGGGAGCGGAAGCGAACGCATACCGACGCGGAGCCCGGTGTCGCGATCCTCCGGAAACAGGGCCCTGATCAGCTCGAACTCCCTGGCAACCGCTTGCGCACGCGGCACCAGGGCAAGCCCGGCCTGGGTCGGTTCCAACCGGCGTGACGATCTGTCCAGCAGGGACACCCCAAGGGACCGCTCGAGTTGCTGGACCCGTTCGGTGGCACGCGACGGCGAGATCCACAACTTCCGCGCAGCCGCCGCGAAGGACCCCTCTTCGACGACGGCCAGGAATACCTGAAGGTGGGCGAACTGCACGCGATACTCCCGATCTACAGAAACTCTCATTCCGAAAATCGGAATCTCGCTCTTGATCTTCTGCCATAGCATCGACGATGTCCAATACGATCATCGAAAGGCAGGGACCGAGATGGCCACCCGAAACAGTCGGATCAGAGCACGGTGGGCCTCGGGTGAACGCGCCTACGGCGTCGCGATCCAGCTCCCCAGCCCAGACCTCGTCGAGATGGTCGGCCAGACAGGCTATGACTACGCGTGGTTGGACGCCGAGCACGGCTGCTTCTCGCTGTCCGACCTGCGCTCGCTGATCCGTGCCGCCGACGCCGTGGGCATCGATTCGATCGTGCGAGTGCCCGACCATGAGCCGTCGTTCATCCAGCGTGTCCTCGACCTGGGGGCCGCGGGCATCATGGCTCCGCACGTCCGAACCCTTGACGACGCACGCGCCATCGTCGCCGCGGCCAAGTACAACCCGGCAGGCATCCGGGGCGCCTGCCCGGCGGTCCGCTCGGTCGGCCACATCACACGAGATTGGAAGGCGGACTACACGTCCGCCGACTCCGACCTGCTCGTGTTCGGTCTGATCGAGGACGTCGAAGGTGTCCAGAACGTCGAGGCGATCGCCGCCGAGTCCGGTCTCGACGGGCTCGTGTTCGGCCCATTCGATCTCGGTATGGAAATCGGAGTGGACGGTGACGTCGGTCATCCCACCGTGCGCAAGCAGCATGCCCGGGTCGTCGAGGCCTGCCGCACCGCGGGCATCGACTACGTCACCGCAACCGTCGACTGGGAATTCGGTGCGTTCCCCGGCACCGGGAGCCGCGTGGTCACCGTCACCGGTGATCGCCCCGGGATCTTCGCCGCCTTTCTCGGATCGCTGGATGCGGTGAAGAACGGCCGGCCGGCCCACACCGACGCAGCCGTCTGACGCCCGACGACCCACCGGGTCACGACACCTCACTCACCCCAACCCACACAACAGAAAGCAGCTCGACACCATGACAACCGCCGCACTCCCCCTCGAAGGCAAGGTCGCACTCGTCACCGGTAGCGCCGGTGGCATGGGCCGCGCCTACGCACACCACCTGGCACGACTCGGCGCCGACATCGTGATCGCAGATCTCGATCTCGGTGCCGGCAAGCGGTGGGGCGAGGTCGAGGATTCCGTCGAGGCAGAGATCCTGGCACTGGGACGACGGGCCACGAGCGTCGAGGGTGACCTCTCCCGCCCGGAGGTCGCCCATGCCGCCGTCACCGCCGGCATCGATGCCTTCGGTCGGCTCGATGTGGTGGTGAACAACGCCGGCGGTGCCATCACCCCCATCGAGCGCAGCACCGTGACCAAGTCACCGGTCGAAGACATCGAAAAACTCATGAACGCAAACTTCTACAGCACCCTGTACTGCTGCCAGGAGGCCTCGAAGGTCATCACCAAACCGGGTGGGTCGATCATCAACATCGCGACCCTCGGCATCTTCTCGTCACCGCTGGGTGCCACCTACGCGGTCTACACGGCCGCAAAGGCAGCCGTCGTCGACTTCACCCGTTCACTCGCAGTCGAACTGGGCCCCGACGGAGTCCGGGTGAACGCCGTCGCACCCGGCATCGTCCGGACCGCTCGGGTGGTCGCGACCGCGACGCAGCGCGGAATCGCGACCGCTGACCAGAACGACCGAATCCCGATGCGCCGCCTCGGCACACCTGCCGACCTGGTCGGACCCATCGAGTTCTTCGCCACCGATCTGTCCGGATATGTCACCGGTGAGCTCCTCACCGTCGACGGTGGCATCCACCAGGTCTCCGCCCTCTGAGTGGGCCTCGTTCGCACCACGAGACACCGGACCGGACTCATCATCGATGCGCCGGCGCCACAACAGATCTCAGATCACCGTCGGGCCACGGCACCCGCCCCCCACACTCGACGACCATGCAGCAGGAGTTGACGATGACCGGAATCATCCCCCGCCCACCCTTCGATCCCGAACAGGAAGCGGCGTTGTCGGTGATCAACAAGACCCTTCCCGCGACAATCACCCCGGAGATGATCCCCGCCTTTCGTCAGCCGACTCCCCTCGAGTCGACCGCGGAACTGCTCGAACGATTCGGCACAGAACAACACGACGTGAGGATTCCCGGTCACCTGGGTGACGAGATCATCCTGACCATCATCACGACCAAGAACCACACCGGAACCGGCCCCGGGTTCTACCACGCGCACGGCGGCGGCATGGTCATCGGTGATCGATTCGGGGGACTGGCACCATATGTCGAGTGGGCGGCACGTTACAACGGGGTGGTCGTGTCGGTGGAGTATCGTCTGGCGCCGGAGTTCCCGGACCCCTACCCGATCGAGGACTGCTATGCGGGCCTGGTGTGGACCGCCGAGAACTCGACGGAGCTCGGCATCGACGTCGACCGGCTCGTCATCGGCGGTGAGAGCGCGGGCGGCGGGCTCGCGGCCGGGACAGCACTGCTGGCACGCGACCGTGGCGGCCCGAAGCTCGCCGGACAGTTGCTGATCTACCCGATGCTCGATGACCGCGACAACACCGTTTCGGCGGCACAGATCGACGGGTGCGGGATCTGGGACCGCGAGAGCAACCGCACGGGATGGAGCGCGCTGCTCGGTGACCGTCGCGGCGGACCAGAGGTCTCGATCTATGCATCACCGGCGCGGGCAACCGAGCTGTCCGATCTGCCGCCGACCTTCATCGATGTCGGCTCGGCCGAGGTGTTTCGCGACGAGGACGTCGCCTACGCGAATGCGATCTGGGCTGCCGGCGGCCAGGCCGAACTCCATGTCTGGCCCGGCGTCTTCCACGGCGCCTCGGCCCTGGCGCCGCACACACGACTCTCGCAGGAGATGGCCCGGGCGCGCGATGCCTGGATCCGCCGGCTGCTCGGCGAGAACGCCGAGGGCGCTGTGTGACTCGGCCCCGCTCCGGCTGAGTGAGACCTGCTCGCCGTCCCACCACGACGGCGTCGGATCAGTTCGGGACGCGCACCGTCGACGGCGCCCCGCTGGGGGTGGCGGGCACCGACTGCGACTGCGGGGTGCCCTTGATCGCCGACATGCTCGTCCAGGTCTCCCAGTCGTAGATCCAGTCGAAGATGTCACCGTCGGCCTCCGACAACGCGATCCGCGTGCCGGTCACCTCCACCGGGTCGCCGTAGATGGCGGTGCTGAAGTACTGCTCGGCGTTCTCCAGCGACAGGTTGATACACCCGTTGGTGACATTCGACGAGCCCTGCACGCCAACGGTTTCCGGGTTGGCGTGGATGAACTCACCGTTGTTGGAGATCCGCACCGCCCAGCGTTCGCGGACGTTGAAGTACCCGGCCGCCGGATTCGACATGTAAAAGTCCTCGTGCTTCTCGCTGACCACGTGGATGCCCGACCTGGTGACGTTGCGGTCGAGGTCGCCCTCGCCGTAACTGCACGGCAGCGTCATCAGCGTCGCCCCGTCGCGCACCACGACGATCTGGTGCGACGACGCCTCGGCCTTGACGATCTGCGACCGGCCGATGACGAAGTCGCTGGTCACGTCGGCGGCACCGTAGGCGCCGTCGCCGTGGTCGAGACCGTAGAGCTTGGCCCTCATGTGGATCTTGGTGCCGGGACGGTAGTACTCCTTGGGCCGCCAGTGCACCCGCGACCCGTTGTCCTCGCCGAGCCACGCCCACGCACCCTCGGTCTCGGGAGTGGTGGTGATCGTCAGCGCCTTCTCGACGGCTTCCTTGTCGGTGACGGTGCTGTCGAACTTGAGGATCAGGGGTGCGGCGATGCCCACCTCCTGGCCGTCGGCGACGTTGACCACCAGGTTGATCTGCGTCTGCGGCTCGAGGGTGGTGAACGTGCCCTCGACCGGAACCGTCATCCGGTCCTGCCCGATGGCGGTGCCCTTCCAGGTGTAGGTGGTGCCGTACCCGAGCGGTTCGGTGACGGTGAACGTCGTGCGGTCGTCCGACAGGGTGCCGGCGACCGACTTGCCGTTCGGGTTGAGCAGCTTGATGTCGGGATTGAGGAAGCCGCCGTTGGCGGTGACCTCGATCTTGGCGGTCGGGTTGGGGGCGTCCGGGGACTTGAGATCCGGGGTGTAGGTCACCGAGACGGTGGCGGTCTTGGGGCCGGCGGAACCGGAACCGGAATCGTCCGAACGTCCGCAGGCCACCGCGACGAGTCCCGCGGCGGCGAGGCCGGCAGCGGCGAGGACGGTGCGTCGTGTGGGCGTGGCGTTCGTAGTCATGGCCATCCCAGCGTACCGGCGGGTTGCTGTGAGCAGGCGCTCCGCCTCCTGTGAGGACGCCGAGTGAACGACACGGCAGGGGTTCGGACGGGCACCACGGAGAGGCCTCAGGTCAGGGATCGGGTACCCGCGGCCGAGCCGCGCAGGTGTGCTCGCTCACCGTCCGCGTCGAAGATCGACAGGATCTCCGCGGGGCCACCGTCGGGGGCCAGTGAGTGGGGCACCGTGCACCGGAATTCTGCCGCGTGACCTGCGGGAACGAGGATGGTTCGCTCGCCGAGACGCAGCCGGAGCCGCCCGGACAGGACGGTGAACCACTCCTGCCCGGGATGGACCCGCAGCTCGCGGGCGGCCTCGGCGACCTCTTGCTCGAAGCGGAGTTTGGCCACCACGACGCCGGCCGGGGCACCCTCTCGTGACAATGGCCACACGGTGATGCCCGCGGTGCAGTGCGGTTCGGGCCGGATCACGACGTCGGTGTCGCCGATCGGTTCCACCAGCACGTCCAGCGAGGTGTCGAGGGCCCGTGCGATCGGCACCAGCTGATCGAGGGCGACCCGCCGGTGCCCGGTCTCGATCCGGCTCAGAGTCGAGGCGCTCAGGTCACACCGCGCGGCGAGCGAATCGAGGGTCCAGCCCTTCGCGATCCGCAGGGCGCGGATGCGCTGCCGCACCACCGCATCGATTTCTTGCTCCATACGCAAGATCATATGCCAATTCGGCATGACGCGGTTAGCGTCGGTCCCATGTCCACCACACCCACCTCCCCAGACCACTCCCCACAGCCCGCTCCGGCCACCGCGGTGGACGTCGTCATCGTCGGCGGCAGCGCCGCCGGACTCTCTGCCGCGGTCGCCCTGGGCCGATCACTGCGCACGGTGGTCGTCGTCGACGCCGGCCACCCCCGCAATGCCCCCGCCGAGGGCGCCCACAACCTGCTGGGCCGCGAGGGCATCGCACCGGCCGACCTGCTCGCCGCGGGGCGTGGCGAGGCGATCGGTTACGGCGCCCGCATCGTCGACGGCCAGGTCACGACCGCGACCCGACGCGACGGAACCGACCCCTCCTTCGAGGTCGGACTGACCGACGGCACCCGGTTCCGTGCCCGACGACTGCTGCTCGCGACCGGACTCGTCGACGAGCTCCCCGACATCGACGGGATCGGCGAGCTGTGGGGCCGCGATGTGCTGCACTGCCCCTACTGCCACGGCTACGAGGTGCGCGGCCGACGGATCGGGGTGTTGGGCAGCGGGCCGATGGCCATGCACCAGACGCTGCTGTTCGCCCAGCTCAGTGACCACGTGACCCTGATCGACCATGCACTGCCGGAGCTGTCCGCCGACGAGCACGCACGGCTCGACGCCCTCGGCGTGCCGCTCGTCCGGGGACCGGTCCGGCGCCTCGACACCGCCGATGGCCGGCTGCGGGCGGCGGTCCTCTCCGACGGCACCGAACTCGAGCTGGACGCGCTGACCGTCACGCCACGGTTCGTCGCCCGCACCGACCTGTTCACCGCCCTCGGCGGCGAGCTCGCCGACAACCCGATGGGAACCTTCATCCCTACCGAGATGGGCGGGCGCACAAGCGTTCCCGGCGTCTTCGCGGCGGGCAATGCGGCAGACATCTCGGCGATCGTCGGGGCGTCGGCCGCCGCCGGGGTGCAGGCAGGGGCACTGATCAACGCCGATCTCGCCGACGCGGATCTGACCCACGCGGTCGCGATGCGGGTGAGCACGGCCACCTCGGCCTGAGGACCGGCTCCCGGACCGGCCCGGACGCCCGGGACCGGCCGGCCACAGGACTAGTCGGGGAAGCCGTCGAGCACCGCGCGGCTCCCCGACAGCCCGAGCCGGGTGGCCCCGGCCGCGATCAGTTCGGCCGCGAAGCGCGCATCGCGGATCCCGCCGGATGCCTTCACCCCGACCGTCGCGGGGACGGCCTCACGCATGATCTGCACGGCCCGCACGCTCGCACCACCGGCCGGATGGAACCCGGTGGAGGTCTTCACCAACGACGCCCCGGCGGTCGCGGCACGTCGGCACACCTCCCGCAGGGTGTCGTCGCCGGCGAGCTCGAGCAGTGCCGCCGACTCGACGATCACCTTGAGTACGGCGTCGGGGCCGATCGCCTCCCGGACGGTCAGGACGTCGGCGAAGACCTCGTCGAATGCCCCCGACACCGCGGCACCCACGTCGATCACCATGTCGACCTCGTCGGCACCGGTGTCGACGGCCAGGCGCGCTTCGGCGGCCTTGACCAGCGAATGATGCTTTCCCGAGGGGAAACCGGCCACCACGCAGGTCTTCTGGGCGCCGGTGCCGATCGGCAGCATCGAGGGTGACAGACACACCGCGTACACCCCGAGTTCGGCGGCCTCGGCGACGGTCGCCTCCGCGTCGGCGCGGGAGGCCTCGGGTTTGAGCAGGGTGTGGTCGACGAGGGCGGCGACATCGGAACGACGGAGGTCGGTGGTGGTCACACCGTCGAGCTTGGCACACTGGACTACCGTGATCCCCTCCGACGCCCCACACCCCACCGGCACCGCCGCCATCTCCGACCGCCGTTACGTCCTGACCCTCGGTTGCCCCGACCAGACCGGCATCGTGGCGCGCATCTCGAGCTTCCTCGCCGAGATCGGTGGATGGATCACCGAGGCCGCCTACCACTCCGACGACGACTCCGGCTGGTTCTTCACCCGTCAGGCCGTCCGTGCGGACTCGGTGTCGATGCCGTTGTCGGAGATGCGGGAACGATTCGCCGAGGTCGCCACCGAATGGGGCCCGGACACCGAGTGGAAGCTCACCGACACCGGTGAACCCAAGTCCGTGGTGCTGCTGGTCAGCAAGGAGAGCCATTGCCTGATCGACCTGCTCGGCCGGGCGCATCGCGGCGAACTGCCCGCGACGGTGTCGGCGGTGGTCGGCAACCATCCCGACCTCGAGCAACTCACCGAACGATTCGGTGTCCCGTTCCACCACGTGCCGTTCACCGCGCCGGAAGCGGCCACGCGGGGCCGGACACGAGTGAGCGCCCGCGCCAAGCGCGCCGCATTCGATCAGGTCGAGGCGATCGTCGACGGCTACTCCCCCGACGCGGTGGTGCTCGCCCGGTTCATGCAGATCCTGCCGCCGGAACTGTGCGAGGCGTGGGCCGGCCGGGCGATCAACATCCACCACAGCTTCCTGCCGAGCTTCGTCGGCGCACGGCCCTACCACCAGGCGTTCGCGCGGGGCGTCAAACTCATCGGCGCCACCTGCCATTACGTGACGGCCGACCTCGACGCCGGACCGATCATCGAGCAGGACGTGACCCGGATCGACCACTCGGACTCGGTGGTGGACATGGTGCGTCAGGGCCGCGACATCGAAACCCTGGTCCTCGCACGGGGCCTGCGCTGGCACCTCGAGGACCGCGTACTGGTGCACGGCCGAAAGACCGTGGTGTTCAACTGATCACGGTGTTCAACTGATCACGGTGTCCACCTGATCACGGCGTTCACCTGATCACCGTGTTGACCTGATCGGGCATCGACTCCTCCCGATCAGGTGCGGATGGCCGTGTGCGACATCGGACGTCGCAGGCGATCAGAACCCGCCGAAGTCGCCACCTCCGAAATCACCACCACCGCCGAAATCACCACCACCACCACCGAAATCACCGCCGCCGAAGTCTCCTCCGCCACCGAAATCGCCATCACCACCGCCGCCGACGTCGTCGCCACCGGCACCGGAGTCGAGCGCCTCGGTGCCGTCACCGGCGCCGTTCTCGAAGGCGGCGGCGTCGTAGCCCACCCCGGACATCCCGGCGAACAACGACGAGAACAGCAGCATCGATCCCATCCCCCACGCACCGGCGATCAGTGCGGGCTTCCACCACGGTTCGGAGTACCAGCCGGCGGGCACGGGACGCCCGGCCACACGACCGCCCGGGTAGTAGTTCGGGGTGGACGCAGACGGGCTGGGCGATGCCTCGACCTTGCGGCCCTCGAAGTCGACGACGCGGTCCTCGGTGACCTGTCCCGCGCTCTTCTGTCCGTCGAGTTCGGGGACGGCCGGCCCCGGGTCCATGCCCATCGCGGTGCGCGCGGCACGGATGTAGTAGAGGCCCTCGATCGCGGTCTGCTTGGCCAGTCGCGCCTGGACGGGCGTGCCCGCCTGCTCGATCTGCGACCCGGCTGCGGTCAGCCGCTCGGAGGCGTCGGCGAGCGCCTGCCGCGACGCCGGGGAGTCCCCGGTGAGCAGATAGACCTGTCCGCCGAGACGTTCGATCGCCTGGCGTGCATCGGCTTTCGCGTCGTCGAGGTCGCGGGCACGGGATGCGCCGGTGCGTTGCTGCACCATCACCACCACCCCCACGACGAGCAGGATGACGAGCGCGATCAGCAGGAGTTGTCCCACGGTGACCTCCGGGAGCCGGGTGGAGAATCGGACATCCCCCAGCCTACCGGGGTCAGAACAGCGAACAGGTGCTCGTCTGCTGCCCGCCGGCGGTCTGCATCTGCGACAGGTCGAGGTTCGATCCGGTCACCGAGAAGTCGACGCCCTGCTCGGTCACCTTGAGGTCCTGCACGGTGATGTCGTCGGTCAGGTCGCCGAACAGGGTGTCACCGAAACCGTCGACGAACTGCTGCGCGTAGTCGGCCGGGATACCGAAGATGAAGGCGCTCGCCTCGACCGCGGTGAACTTCACCTTGCCCTGTTCGAGCACCGGCTTGACGGTGAGGCTCACCGGGATGGGGATGAACCCGAGCTGCGCCGCGGCGTCGACCTTGATGGTGCCGTCGGCGGGATTGCCGACCAGGGAGGTGATCTGGGTGGTGGCGAGGAAGTTCTGGCCACCGGTTCCCCCGGTTCCGCCGGTGGTTCCCCCGGTCTGGCCCGACCCCTGCCCGCCCAGTCCGAACTGCCCGTTCTTGCTGAGGTCGACGACCCGTTGGAACGACACGAACCCGGTGCCCTGCACCGAATCGATGGTCACCGCGTCACCGCTCTGGGAGACCCCGTCGGCCCGGACGTGCAACCGGATGGCCGAGCTACCACCGGAATCGTCGGTGTCGATCTGGACATACGGCAGGTTCTTGCTGATCACCTGCAGCAGCACCGGCTTCTTGCTCAACGAGACGCTCACCGGCTGTCCGGTGATCTCGCCGAGCTGGTCCTCGAGGCAGTTGGTGACCCGGCTGCGGAAGAACAACTCCGATCCCACGAGCGCGATGACGACCAGCAGCACCACACCGACCGCGCCGAGCGCGATGAACTTTCCCTTGCCACCACCGCTGGGCGCGGTGGTCACCACCCCACCGGCCGGTGGGGTGGCCGGCGGCTCCTGCGGGGGCAGGGTCTGCGTTCCGGTGGCCGTGAACGTCGCGGTCACCGGTCTACCCGGCGAGGCCGTCAGCGGATCGGTCGGAGTCGGGCTGGTCGGCGCCTCCGACATCCGCGAGTACGCCCGCGGTTGCTCGGCGGTCGGGATCGGTTCCCACATGTCGGTGGGCGCCGCCCCGGCGGGCTCGGCGGGATCGGTGGTATCGGTGGTATCGGTGAGCGATGAACTGCCCGATGAGTCACCTCGGGTCGAGGCACCGGCCCCGGCACCGCCTGCGGTGTCGGACGATTCTCCCGTTGTGGACCCGGTCATCTCACGGGTCTCCGAGTCATCGGTCGCCGAACGACCGGTGGCCGGGACATCCTGCGAACGACCGACGCCGCCGCTCCCGTCCGGGGTGCTCGGGGTACGGGTTTCGTCGTTCGGGTCCTCGGACATGCGTTCGGTCCTTCGGCGTCGTCGGAAAAGGTCAGAAATGGAATGTGCGCTGGTTGGCCAGCACTGCGAGCTGCTCGCGCGCGCGGACGACCACACCGGGATCGAGCTCGTGCACGCCGATCCGGTGGTCCCCCTCGTATGACGCGACCACGCTACCGAAGGGATCTGAGATTTGGCTATGTCCGATCCCGGTGGGGGCCTTCGCCGTGCGCACCGCCTCGTCGACCGGTTCCGCCTGTCCGACGGCCACCACATAGGCGGTCGCATCGAGTGCCCGCGCCGTGGCGAGCGTGCGCCACTGGTCGAGTTTGCCCGGACCGGCACCCCACGAGGCGGGCACCACGATCACCTCCGCCCCGTGTTCGGCGAGTGCGGTGAACAGGGCCGGGAACCGGATGTCGTAGCAGGTCGCCAATCCCACCGAGACACCGTCGACGTCGATGACGGCCGCGGTGTCACCGGGGGCGACGGTCTTCGACTCCCGGAACCCGAAGGCGTCGTAGAGGTGGATCTTGTCGTATCCGGTGCGGGTGCCGTCGGGTCCGGCGGCCAGCAGGGTGTTGAACACACGGCCGTCGTCGGCGGGGGTGAACATCCCGGCCACGACGGTGAGACCGTGCTCGGCCGCGATGTCGGCGACGCCGCGCGCCCACGGGCCGTCGAGCGGCTCGGCGATCGGCCCCAGCGGCACACCGAACCGGCACATGGTGGCCTCGGGGAACACGACGAGACGTGCACCGCCGGCGGCCGCCTCGGCCGTCGCGGCGGCAACCGCACGCAGGTTCTCCGCGGGATCGACGTCGGTGCTGATCTGGGCCATGGCGATGCGCATGCGGCCCACCCTAATCCAGGGCTCAACCACTGCCGCGGAACGACCGCCATGCACACGCACCCCACCCTCGGCCGGCCCTCACCACTGCCGCGGAACGACCGCCATGCACACGCGCCCCACCCTCGGCCGGCCCTCACCACTGCCGCGGAATGACCGTCGACCACGGAACGGTGAGCACGTTGTCCACCGATCGGTGTCGGGGGATCTCGACGTCGACACCTTCGCCACGCAGCAGCCGCAGGGTCTGCGCCCACCGCGCCCGCGGGCCGAATACCGTCTGACCGGCGGCGTTGTCCCAGCATCGGTCGGCGAGGACGAGTAGATCATGGATGGGCTCCCCCGCCACGTTGCGGTGGATGAGGGCTTTGGGCAACCGTTCGGCCAGATCCGAGGGGCGGGCGGTGTGCCGGGGCGCCCAGCTCAGGGTGAGGGTGCGCGGGCCGTCGGCGTCGAGCAGGACCCAGGTGCACCGACGGCCGATCTCGTCGCAGGTCCCCTCGACGAGCAGACCTCCGGGCGCCAACCGACCACACATCCGCGCCCACGCCTCGGCGACCTCCGACTCGTCGTACTGACGCAACACGTTGAACGCCCTCACCAGGTGGGGGCGGAGCCCGGCCAGCTCGAAACCGCCGAGGGCGAACCGAACCCCGTCTCGCGGGTCGACGATCCGGTCGGGGTCGATCTCCAGTCCCACCATCCGTAGGTCGGGTGCGACCGTCCGCAGCCGGCACGCCATCTCGACGCACGTGTCGGGGCGGGCGCCGTAGCCCAGGTCGACGACCAGCGGCTCGGGGACCGACGTCAGCGCGGCGGTGACCGCCGGTGAGTTCACCATCCACCGATCGATCCGGCGCAGACGATTGATGTTCGTCGTGCCGCGTGTGATCCGGCCGGCGGGTCTCACCGTGCCGGTTGCCGGGTGAGGATCGACGAGCGTGGCGAGGACACGCGCACCGAACGGTCTCGGGGCGGGATCGGGCCCGGCACGCGCATTACAGGTTCTTGTCGATCCAGTCCTTGGCGTATTCGGCCTCGGCGCGGAAGAGATCGACGACGTTGACCAGCATCAGCTGCTCGAGTTTGCCGTTGACGAACGGGATGAAGACCTTCACCTCGGTGGTCTTGCGAATGGTGCAGCCGGTGTCGGTGCGCAGCAGCTCCTGCGATCCGGTCAGGCTTCCGGGACCGGCCGGGATGGACGCGGTGTAGTCACCCTTGGTGTTGTCCGGATCGAAGGGACCGAACGACTCCTCACGGGTGATCACCATGTCCTTCATGAGGACGGTCTGGGCGATGGCCGGCAGCTGATCGCGGCCGATGTGCTGCTTGAGGATCACCTTCATGCCGGTCTCGTCGGCCCGGAAATCCTCCACCTCGCAGTGCGGGGAGATCATCTGGAAGCCCGCCATCATGTCATCCCAGTACTGACGGGTGCATTGAGCTTCGTAGAGCTTGTCCGGCGCATGGGTGTAGCGCGCGGAGTAGCTGAGACGTCGTGCCATAACGGTCTAGCGTACGTGACCGTCCCGTTACCTCCGCCCGGGTGGGGGCTCAGGGGTGTTCGACGTCCCAGGTCACGGTCTTCTCGCGCTCGTTGTCGAGCAGTGCCTCGAGCTCGCTGATGATGGCCTTCTCGATCTTGCCGCCGAGGAAGGGGATGCTCACCGCCGCCGAGCCGGTGTAGACGACGGTGGCGGGGTCGCCGCTGACCGAGATCTCGCCGTCGACCTTGGCCGGAGCACCGGTGACGGTGGCCGACATGGTGCCGGTGATGGTGTCGCCGGTGTGGGTGAAGCGCACGGTGCGAGGGATCTCGAGGTCGCCGGGACGCACGGCGGTGACCGCCGACGGCAGCCGGTCCTCGGGGACACCCTGCTTGAGTTCGATCACAACGGTGTCGCCGTCACGGTGGAACGACTCCAGGGAGCCGTGGCTGGAGTTCGTCGCCTCGAGCAGGTCATGCCAGTACTGCTCGGTGGACACGATGTCCCAGTACCGGGCGGTGGAGAACGGAAAGGACACCGAGTGCTTGAGCGAGCTCGCCATGTCGAGGAGATTACTCGACGCCGGTCCGGACCCGCGCCGCGTCCCGGCCCGGCGGGTGTCACCGGCCCGGACCGTACGCCGTCGAGATCTCACCGGTCCGGTGTCCGGGTTACCCTCACAGCCGTGACCGAGACATCGCTGCAGCACGGGGTGCCGCTCGCCGGCCTGACCACACTGCGTGTCGGCGGACCGGCCCGCGCCCTGATCCGTTGTGTGCGGACGCATGATCTCGTGGAGGAGATCGCGGCCGCCGACGCCGAGAGCGAACCGGTCCTGATCATCGGCGGCGGGTCCAATCTGTTGATCGCCGACGACGGGTTCCCCGGCACCGCGATCGTGGTGGAGAGTTCCCGGATCGAGTTCGGCACCGGCCGCGAGTCCGGTCGCGCCCATGTCACCGCCGACGCCGGGGTGGTGTGGGACGACCTGGTGGCCCGCACCGTCGCCGAGGGGTTCGGCGGTCTGGAATGCCTGTCCGGCATCCCCGGCTCGACCGGTGCGACGCCGGTCCAGAACGTCGGGGCGTACGGCGTGGAGGTGGCCGACATCCTGCGGTCGGTGCAAGTGCTCGACCGGCGCGCCGGCAACTTGCGTTGGGTGTCCCCCAACGAGCTCGGGCTCGGATACCGGACGTCGCGACTCAAGCACCGCGACGAGATGGTCGTGGTGGCGGTGTCGTTCTGGCTCAACGACGATCGGCTCAGCCGGCCGCTGCGATACCGCGAGCTCTCGGAATCGATGGGTGTCGAACCCGGCGGGCGTGCCGACGCCGCCGACGTCCGCGAGCACGTTCTGGCGACACGGCGACGCAAGGGTATGGTCCTCGATCCCGGCGACCACGACACCTGGAGTGCTGGTTCGTTTTTCACCAATCCGATCGTCTCCGACGCCGACACCTCGGCGATCCTGGAGCGAATTCGGTCACAGGTGGGCCCCGACGTCGCGGTGCCCACCTATCCGGCCGACGGCGGGACCAAGCTGTCGGCGGGGTGGCTGATCGAGCGTGCCGGCTTCGCCAAGGGCCATCCCGGCCCCGATGCACTCGTCCGGTTGTCCACCAAACATACTCTGGCGCTGACCAATCGGGGCGGTGCGTCGACGTCGGATGTGCTCGCCCTGGCCCGCGAGGTGCGCGACGGCGTGGCCGGCGCGTTCGGTGTGGTGCTGCATCCCGAGCCGGTGCTGGTGGGGTGTTCGTTGTGATCTCTGCGCCCGTGTCCCGGTGAACACCGATCCCCCCTCGACCCCCGACCACGCACCGACCCCCGATCATGCACAGCACCCTGATCACGCACGGACCTCTGTTCACGCACAGGCCGCCGGCCCCACCCAGACCGCCGACCGGACGAATTCGACCATCTCCGAGGGGTTTCCGCATCGACCCTCGGTCCGCACCATCCTGTTCGGCGTGGACGGCGCGCGGTCCCGGGTCGGCGGTGCGCTCCGCGCGCTGATCGCGGTGGCCCTACCGGGCCTGGTGGGTCTGGCCGTCGGCGGTGGTGTCGCGGCGGCGATCTCCACACTCGGCGCGTTCGCGGTCGTGTACGGCGAACGCCGCCTGCACCGGGTCAGGTGGCGGGTGGTGTGCGGGTACGGACTGGTACTCATCGGTTGCGCCGGAGCGGGTGCGCTGGTCGGATACGGCATGCGCTCGTGGCCGACCACCCTCGGCTGGATCGCGTTGTGCGCGCTGATGATCGTGATCGCAGTCGTCGCCGCGGTCTGGGTTGACCTGCTCCGGGAACCCGCGCCGGGGTCGTTCCTGCTGGTGCTGTGCGCCGAGCTCGCCGGGGTACTGGTGGCCCGTTCGACGGCGTCGGTGGGCGCGGTGATCGGATGGACTGCGGCCGGGGCGGTGTCGGCACTGCTGGTGACGGTGTGCGCCGCTCTCCCCGATGTGTGGCGGTCCCGGACCCGGCGGATACCCGAAACAGGTTCGACCGCAACCACTTTCGCGCCGACGACACCGCGTCCCGATGCCCCGATTCGTACCGACACCCCGACCGTGGCCGAGCGTCTGCGCTGGGGATGCGGCAGCGCCCGGACCCGCACTCTGGCCCTGCGTCTGGGGTTCGCCTGTGTGATCGCGGGTGGCGCGGCGATCGCCGTCGGCCTACCGCGCCCGGACTGGGCGGTGATCACCGCGGCGATGATCCTGCATCAGGGACCCGACCGGCTCCTCGGCAGCTGGCGCGGAGTGCACCGGCTGGTGGGCACCGCGGCGGGTGTCGTGGTGCTGGCGGTCCTGGCCGTACCGCTGCAGATCCCGGCGGTGCTGATCCTCGCCGTCGCGGTGCTGATGGCGGTCACCGAGGTGTTCCTGGTGGTGAACTACTCGATCGCGATGATCGTGATCACCCCCCTCGCGATGATCCTGGGCGAGCTGGCCCCGCCGGAATCGCTGGGTCCCACGCTGTTCGCCCGCATCCTGGAGACCGTCGTGGGTGTGATGGTCGCGGTGGCCGTGCTGTGGCTCGTCCTGCCCCGGGCACACCGGGCGATCCTCGCGGATGCCCAGGCACGCGTGACCGCGTCGATCACCGACGCCTCGACCGACCCCGGTTCACCGCATCACCGTCGTCGACTCGACCACGCGCTGCGGGCCGGGACCGCCGCCGTCCGGCATGCCGCACACTGTGAACCGGGATGGACCCGGCAACGGTGGCCCGCACATCACCGACTGCACGCCGCCGGCCGCGAGCTGCTGGCCGATCGGGACAGGTCCACCTTCCGGCCGCACGGATCCCACCGGGTCCCGGGCCCTCTCAGCACGCATCGGACGCTGGTCGCACCGGCTGACGCAGGATGGTGCGGCGCCGCTCGACCGCCGTCCGACGGAAGTCGCTGAGGTAGATCTCGTGGTGGGTGCCGGTCATCGCAAGACCGTGCCCGGGGATGAACTGGTGGTGCATCTCGTCGAGCACGGGCGCCTCGTCGTCGAACGACCCGACGTGCAGCGTCTGCACGCATCGTCCCTCGTCGAGGTCCGCGACCCGGATGTCGTCGATCCGGCGGGGCACATCGCCCTTGGCGCGCACCGCGGCGATGGCGGCATCGGCATGCTGTGCCCCGAGCCAGCCAGGGATCATCAGGATCAACGTCCAGTCCCAGCGGGATTTGTCGCGTGCGGTGGTGAAGGCGTCCATATCCGTTGCCCACCACAGTCCTTCGAGTGGCGGGACGACGTAGTCGCGGCCCAGCTCCCGCTTGCTCAGGAACTTCAGCGCGTAGGCCACCGGATACAGCGCGACGACCGCATCGGCGAATTCCGGCGCCGAGTTCGGGTCCCCGTGGCCGTCGATCATCAGGTACGACGTGACCGGGACGTCGATGATGTCGAACCGCCCGCGGCGCGCCCGGTACCCGTCCAGCGCCGTGCGGAAGTCGACCTTCCGGTGTCCTCCGGCCGTCGCCTCCCCGGTCTGCTCGTCCACCTCGCCCACTGCTGCCCTCCTGTCCCGGGTGCGGCCCTCATCAGGGGTGGGGCACCCGACCTGGGACCCTGCCACATCCCGACCCTCCCGGATACCTTCAGAAACCCTTCAGTTCCGGCCCCTGTCGGATCCCTAACGTATGCCCCATGAGTGATTCACGTGCACCGCAGGACGACCACGGCAACAACGGCGACGCGGAGACCACCCCCGTCGTCCACCCGGACGCCGCCCCCACCACCGCGCACCCGGCCGAGCCGACCTCCGCGATCCCCGCGGCACCCACCGCCCCGTACTCGAGCGGCGAACCGGGCAGTGCGGTTCCGGCAGGGACGATTCCGGCAGGAGCGACTCCCCCGGCAGCGGCCCCCGCATCCACGTCGCGCTGGTCGTTCGTGCGCTCCCACCGCACCGCCATCATCACCGGTGTCTCCGCGCTGATCATCGGTGGACTCATCGGAGGCGGCATCGGCTGGGCCGCGAGCGGTGACGGCGACGACCATCACGGCGGGCGTGGCGGCCACTCACAGATGCAGGGTGACCGTGACGGTTTCGGCCAGGGTGATCGCGGTGGCATGGGCGGTGGACCGATGGGGGGCGGACCGATGGGCGGCGAGAACGGGTCCGGGATGCGGACCGGCCGCGGCGTGATCGGCCAGATCACCGCGATCAACGGCGACACCTGGACCGTTCGCACCGGCGACAACACCGACATCACCGTCACCGTCGGCGGTGAGACCGGCTTCGGCACCGGCCGCGCCCCGGCAGAGCGCAGCGACTTCGCCGTCGGCGACGAGGTCGTGGTGGCCGGTCTCCGCGACGGCGACACGATGACCGCCACCCGCATCGCCAAGGCGTCCGATCGTGGCGCCCAGGGCAACACCACCACCCCGGGCAGCACCAGCGGCCCGTCCACCGCCGCCACGCCCAGCTGAGCACCTGTGCGAATCGGGTCCGGCGTCATCCGCGGCGGACCCGGGCACTGGCAGAATCGGAAGTCGTGAACGCGACGGTCCTGGTCATCGAGGACGCCACATCCATTCGGGTCGCCCTGGCTGCGGCCCTGACCGACGCCGGGCACCGGGTGATCGCCCGGGAGGACGGCACCCGACTCGAGCACGATCTGCACGAGTTCACACCGGACGTCGTGCTGCTCGACGTGATGCTGCCCGGATCGGACGGCTTCACGCTGCTCGACGTCGTCCGGCGCCGCAGCGACGCCGGCATCCTGATGGTCACCGCGCGCGACGCCGTCGCCGACCGGCTGCACGGTCTCACCGAGGGTGCCGACGACTACATCACCAAACCCTTCGAGATGGCCGAGCTCGTCGCCCGGGTCGGCGCCGTGCTGCGCCGGCGCGGCGCACACACCGACCTGCTCTACGTCGACGATCTGGTGATCGACCAGGATCAGGGTGTCGCGTCCCGCGCCGGCACGCCACTTGCGTTGACCCCCACCGAATTCCGCGTCCTGTACTTCCTGGCGCAGCGACGCGACCGGGTGGTCACCAAGACCCAGATCCTCACCGGGGTGTGGGGGTATGACCACTACGACCCCAACCTCGTCGAGGTCAACGTCAGCGCGTTACGCCGCAAACTCGAGGCCCACGGGCCACGGCTGCTGCAGACCGAACGTGGCCGCGGCTACACGCTGCGTCCCGCCGCACCGGATGCCGCGGGTGACTCCACCGCGGGGAGCCGACCGTGACGCTGCGCCGCCCGATCACCGGTGGTTCGCTGCGGGCCCGGGTCACGCTGGCCGCCGTCGCCGTGGTGACCCTCGCCCTGGTGGCGATCATCGCGATCGGGGCGACGCTGTTCACGGTGGCCAGCGATCAGGCCGCCGACGCCCTGCTGGCCGACCGGGAGGCCCTGGCCCAGCAGTATGCGGGTAACTCGGCGAATCCCGAGATGTTCCTGCGTCGTATCGAGAACGAGTCGGTGCGCGCCCGCGTCCGGCTGGCCGACGGCACCGAGCTGGGCCGACCCACCCGCGGGTCGGTGGCCCAGCGCGACGTCCGACTGAGGGGGTCGGGCAGATCGTGGAGCGACGACGCCGAGGTGACCCTCGCCATCGACGGCGATCTGATCGGCGAGGTGCGCTCCCGCCTGCTCGTCGACATGCTCGTCACGGGCGCCGTCGCGCTCGCCGTCACCGCACTGGTGCTGTGGTTCGGGATGCGCTACGCGTTGTCGCCGCTCGACTCGATGACCTCGGTGGCCCGGTCCATCGCGGCGGGTCGGCGCGGTACCCGCCTCGACCCCGTCCGCACCGACACCGAACTCGGTCGGACGGCGGCCGCATTCGACGACATGCTCGATTCGCTCGAGGGCGCGGAGGCACGCCAGCGTGCGGCGCAGGAGCAGGTGCGCCGGTTCGTCGCCGACGCCGCCCACGAACTGCGCACCCCGGTCACCGGGGTGCAGGCGATCGCCGAGACACTCCTGCAGATGCGGCCCGATGCCGACCCCGAGGAACGCGAGGAACTGCTGCTGCTGCTCGTGCAGGAGACCCGACGCGCCGGGCGACTCGTCAACGACATGGTCGACATGGCCCGCATCGACGCCGGCCTGACATTGCAACCGGCACCCACCGACCTCACCGCGCTCGCCGACGAACAGTGCCGGCGCGTGGCCCTACTGCATCCCGAACTCGAGATCAGCTGCACCGGTGACGCGCCGCTGACGTGGGCAGATCCCGGGCGTGTGTCCCAGATCCTGGCCAATCTGGTCGACAACGCCGGTCAGGCCACCCCGGCGGGCGGGCGGGTCGACGTCACGGTCTCGGCGTCGGCAGGCACGGTCTCGGCGACGGTCACCGACACCGGTGTCGGGGTGCCCGAGGCCGACCGGGAACGCATCTTCGACCGGATGGTGCGGCTCGACCACTCCCGGGACCGCCGCTCCGGGGGAGCCGGGCTCGGACTGGCGGTGGCCCGTGGCCTGGCCCGCTCCCATGGTGGAGAGCTGCGCCTGCTCGACACCGACGGACCCGGCGCGAGCTTCCGGCTGGAGCTACCGCTCACCAGTGCGCCGCACGACCCCACCACACCCCACGGGACCGGTGCACCCGGCGCGGTAGATGGCACCGCGACAAGAGGATCCGGGACGTGCTCGCCCGGGGTCTAGTGGTCGGCGGGGAACGCCGAACCGGTCTCGATCGCCTGCTGTTCGAGGATGTCGTCGATCACGCCGGCCGCCTCGATCGGGGCCATGTGACCGATCCCCTCCAGCACCACCAGGTCGCGGAGATCGCCCTGGTCACGTAGGACCTGCGCCATCCGTTCGGCGTGGACGACCGGGGTCAGTCGGTCGCGATCGCCGACGATCACCGTGGTCGGGACGGTGAGCGCACGCAACCCGGCGAGCACGTCGAGCCGACCCATCGCCGCACCCCAACCGGCCCGGACCCGCGCCGGACACTGCGAGACCATCTCGTCGACAAAGGCGACATGTGCCGCGCGGGCGTGCGGTCCGAGTGCGATGTAGTGCGAGAACCGGTCGTTGAACGCGGTGTGCGGCAGCGGAACGGGTGTCGAGGTGACCAGGCGGCCGACGGTCGGCTGGAACGGCCGGCTGTAGAACGGCAGGTTCTCCGGGATCAGGCGATGGTTGCCGAGCACGTCGACCGCGGCGGTGGAGATCAACGCCACCGACGACGCGACGTCGGGCACCGTGTCGGCGAACTGCGCCGCCCACGACATCACGGTCATGCCGCCCATGCTGTGCCCGATGATCATGGCCTTGCGCCCGGCCGGGAGGACCGCGGTGAGCACCGCGTCGAGGTCCTGACCGAGCAGGTCGATGGTGGGTCGGGTGCGGCTCACCTGGCTGCGGCCGTGTCCGCGCTGGTCGTAGACCACCACGGTGCGTTCCGGGGTGAGCCGGTTGATCTGGGCATTCCAAAAGCTGGTGTTGCAGGTCCACCCGTGGGCGGCGACGATCACCTCCGCGTCGGAGGTGGCCGGATCGGGTCCGTGGATCTCCACATACAGGCGGGTGCCGTCGGTGGCGACGACCTCCCGGCGGATCGGCTCGGCCACCGGGGTGGCGATCAGCTCGTCCGGGCCGTCGTCGACCGCCCGTTCGGCGGTCAGCGCCTCCCGGGCCAATGCGGCGAAGATGCCGCCGATCCCGGCTGCGGCCCCCACCGCCACGGCACCGGATACCGCTCCCGCCACTCCGATCAGTGCAGTACGTGTTCGCATGTTCTCTCCCCCCTCGGAGGCCTGACGATCAGGTCTCCCGTCCTTGCGCGTTGCCGCGCATCATCCTTCGGCCGCCTTGCCGGCCGTCTCCTCCCCGTCAACGGGTGCCGCGCGATCCTGATTCCCGTCATCCAGGTGGCCTACGGGGTCCCGGCCGTCTCCGGTGTCCCGATCGTCTGCGGTGTCCCGATCGTCTGCGGTGTCTCGATCGTCCAGCACCGTGATCCCGGCGTCATCGTCGTCGGCGGTCACGTCGAAGTAGGTCGACGCCTGACCGATCGCGCGGGTGATCTCGTCGTCGAGTGCCTTGCGGAAGGTGGTCTCGACGATCTCGTGCGCCATCGGCCGGACCGTCTGGATCAGCTCGGCGACCTTGCTGATGGTGTCCTCGCCGAGATCGGGCAGGCTCTCGTTGACGTACTTGTCGGTGATGATGGAGACGAAGCTGCGTGCGGCGTCCTCGAGATCGCCCTGCACACGGACGAACCGGTCGAGCAGGACGTCGATGTCGATACCGCTCTTGACCAGCACCTCGGCCCCCTCGAGGACCTCGGGGTTCTTGACCGCGTAGTGGGCGCCGTCCTTGACCAGCAGACCGAGCTTCTGACTCAGGGCGATGGACCGCTCGCTGGCGTTGAGCGACTTGCGCAGCTCGGTGAAGGTGATGGTCGCGGCCCGCTTGAAGTTGCGGAACCGTCCGCCCTTGGGCGGGGTGCCACGCAGCACGTGCTCGACCTTCATCCCGTAGTGCGCGGCGTGCAGAAGTTCGCTGATGGTGGCAAAGGTGTACCCACGCTCGAGCATGCGGGAGATCAGGTTCAACCGGACCAGGTGGTCCTCGGTGTACCAGCCGGTGCGTCCCCGGATGGTCGGGGGCGGGAGCAGACCGCGGTCCTGATAGACGCGGATGTTGCGCACGCTGACCCCGGACGCCTCGGCAAGGTCGTTGATCCGATACTCAGCCACGCAGATCAGTCTATTCCGCTTCGATCACACGGCTTGCGGCCCGCTCCCGCGCGTCACGCGAGAAGCAGCGCTCCGATCGCGATCAGCACGCCCACCTTGACCACCTCGAGTGCCACATACACCAGATGGGTGTGGCTGCGCGGGCCGTCGACATAGGCGTCGCCGGCCGCGAGAACGGCGTCGGAGCGGCGGTTGAGCATCGGACGCACCCCGCCCACCTGGATCGCGAGGAGCACCGCGACGACGATCACGAGGATGCCCTGGGCGTCCCTGATCCAGCCGCCGGCGGCGGCGCAGACCACCAGCACGACGGCCCACACCACCTCGGCGGCATTGAGCGCCCGGAACACCAGCCGGCCGATGCCCAGGCCCAGCGGGATGGTGATCCCGGGGGCCCGGAACTTCAGCGGTGCCTCGATGAACGAGATCGCGAACACCATCCCGAGCCACAGGAAGGTGGCCGCGACGGCGAACGCCGAGGCGGAACTCATCGGGTGCTGCCCGTGCGCAGCAGTTCCGGACCGAAGGTCTCGTAGTGGATGCGGTCCTCGGGGATGTCACGGGCCAGCAGCTGCTCGCGCACGGCACCCATGAAACCTGCCGGGCCGCAGAGCATCGCGTGGACACCGTCGGCGAGTTCGATTCCGTCCAGCGACATCTGGCCGACACGGACGTCGTCGGAGTTCACGTGCTCCACGCCCTGCTCATACCACTGGTACAGGCGGGCATCGTCGAGGTTCTCCACCAGGGCCGCGAGCTGGCCGCGGTGCGGCTGTCGGGCACGTGAGCGATCGGCGTGCAGGACGGTCACACGGCGATGTCGGTCGTTGGCGCCCAGGGAGTTGAGCAGACCGATCACCGGGGTGCAGCCGATTCCGGCCGACGCCAGCAGAAGCGGCGAATCATCTTCGGGCAGAACGAGATCTCCGAACGGGGTGGACACGTGGAGGGTGTCGCCCTCAAAGATGTGCTCGTGCAGGTGTGCCGACACCTCGCCGGCGAGCTTCACGCTGAACTCCCATTCGGCGCGACGATCGGCGGGACCGGTCAGGCTGTACTGGCGGATCTGGTGTGCGCCGTCGGCGAGCGGGACCTGCACCGAGATGTACTGTCCGGGATGGAATGTCGGCAGCTCGGCGCCGTCGGGTCGGGCCAGGGTGAAGGAGACGGTGTCGGGCGACACCTGGGTTCGGCCGGCGACCAGCAGGTCGCGCCACACCTGTCCGGGCTCCACGCCCGCCGCGGCGTAGAGATCGGACTCCTCGCGGATCAGCAGATCGGCCATGTCCCAGTACAATTCGTCCCACGCGTTGGCGACCTCCGGGGTCACCGCCGCACCGAGAACCTCCACGATGGCCCCGAACAGGTGCTCGTGGACCACCGCGTACTGGTCGCGGGTGACGCCGAGCGAGGCATGCTTGTGGGCGATCCGGTCGATGATGAACAGCTGACGACGCACGTCGGGCTCGAGTTGCAGACGGGCATAGGCGGCAATCGAGCCGGCGAGGGCCTGCGGCTGCTCTCCGGACTGCTGATGGCTGCGGTTGAAGAGGTTGTCGCGCAACGCCGGATGCGCGGTGAACAGCCGGTTGTAGAAGTTGGGGGTGATCTCGCCGAGCGCGCCTTCGACAGCAGGAAGGGTGGCGGCAACGGTTTCGCGAGTGGCCTGCGACAGCACGGCATTCTCCATTCGATAGGTCCCCGGGCGGGTACCGAGTGGGGTATCCGGGCGGGAAGGGTAGGTCGCCGAGGGCTATTCGGCGACCCGGTCCACCTCGGCGACGGTTCGCCGCGGCAGGTCGAGGGTAAGCAGCACCGCACCGGTGGGGTCGGCGACCAGGTCGCCGACGGTGTGCTCGTCGAGGCTGGCGAAGAATGCCCGACGTGCGGCGGCAAGCGCCCCACGCAGACGACAGGCGGCTCGGAGCGGGCAGGGGTTGGGGCCATCACAGTCGACGACCTCCCCCTCCCCTTCCAGCCGTCCCGCCAGCCACCCGACCCGGGCGGTCCGCCCGAGTTCGGTGATGACGAGCCCACCGGTTCGACCGCGCCGGGAGTGGACGATCCCGAGCTCGGACAACCGACCGACGACCTTCGCCACATGGGTATAGGGCACCTCGAGGTCATCGGCCAGTGCTCGTGTGGTCATCGACCCGTCCCCCAGTACCGCCAGCCGCATCACCACGCGGAGGCCGATGTCGGTGAACCGGGTCAACTGCACGACTCCACTTCACCATAATTTGCATCTCAAATGCATATTATCTGGACGTGTCCCTCGTCACCATGTGCCAGGCGACCACGAGGCAGCGCTTGCGATCGCCGCGCCGGACAAGCACAGCGACACAGCGAGCCCTTGCGATGGTCGAGCCGAAACCGAGCACGGCGACAAGGCGTGTGCCTTCGATGGTTGAGCCGACGAGGAGCGCAGCGACAAGGCGTGTGCCTTCGATGGTTGAGCCGACGAGGAGCGCAGCGACGAGGCGTGTGCCTTCGATGGTTGAGCCGACGAGGAGCGCAGCGACGAGGCGTGTCGAAACCACCGCCGCCCGACCTCACCGACGCAACCACCAGCCACGATCCGGAAGGGGCAGAAAGAAGCAGCCACCCCATGCGGGCGGCTGCTCGGAAGGCGAACGGTTCGGCGGGTCAGCCGTGCTTACGGAACCAGGACTTGCCCTGGACGGAGTCGACGCGGGGACGCACGTCGACGAGGTAGACGATCAGGGCGACGACGCCGATCAGGTACAGGATCGTCGGCGCCTGGAAGATCCAGATGAACACTGTCGCCGCGGCGAGCAGGGACACCCACAGCACCTTGCTCTGCTTGTCCACCGCGGGGAACGCGTCCTTGCGCTGGATACTGGCATGGATCAGCGCGACGACAGCGGCCACGCCCGCGACGACGGTCAGCAGCCACAGCACGATGTTCTGGCCGGCCGCAAGAACTCCCACAAGACTCACAGCGACCACTCTAGACCGACATACACGACAGGCACCCGATGCGACGGGGCCCACAGTCGATCGACCGAGCACATCCGGTTGGGCCACCCCGGCCGTGCGTCGCTACGTGGTGGATCGCGGTGGCGTGGCCTTCTTCGCCGGTGCGGTCTTCTTGGTGGCGGTCGTCTTCGTTGCCGCGGTGGGCTTCCTCGCGCTGGTCGTCTTCTTCGCAGCAGTCGTCTTCTTGGCCGGCGTCGCCTTCTTGGCCGGCGGCGTCTTCTTGGCCGGCGTCGTCTTCTTGGCCGGCGTCGCCTTCTTGGCTGCCGTGGTCTTCGGGACCGGCGTCGCCTTCTTGGCCGGCGTCGTCTTCGTGGCTGCCGTCGCCTTCTTGGCTGCCGTGGTCTTCGGGACCGGCGTCGCCTTCGTGGCTGCCGTCGTCGTCTTCTTCGCCGTGGTCGTCTTCTTCGCCGTGGTCTTCTTCGCCGTGGTCTTTCTCGTGGCCGTGGTCTTCGCGGCCGTGGTCTTCTTGGCCGGCGTGGTCTTCTTGGCCGGCGTGGTCTTCGTGGCCGGTGCGGTCTTCGTGGCCGGCGTCGCCTTCGCTGCTGTCTTCGGAACGGGTGCAGCCTTCGTGGTTGCCGGGGTTCTCGAGGCGGTTCCCGTGGCCGGCGAGGCCTTCTTCACCGGCGCCGCCTTCTTCACCGGAGTGGGCGTCACAGCGACCGTGGACCTCGCAGGTGCAGCCTTCTTCGCGGGTGCAGACGTCGCCACCGCCACCTCGACCTCTGGCACCTTCGGCGCCTCGATCACCGGATCGTCGTCGACGATCTCCGCATCGACGACGAGCGTCTCGACATCGGCCACCGCACGTTCGCCGACCAGTCTGGCCGAGGACGCGATGGTGCTCAGCGCCTCCTCGGTCAGCGCGAGCGCATCGGTGTACAGCTTCTCCAGCTTCGGCCGGTTCTCCAGTGCCGATGGCTGTGCTTTCAGTTTGCCCACGACCTGCTCGCCGCGCTCGGACAACGAGGTCAGCAGGGCGGCGGCGACGGCCAGGTAGGCCTCGGCCACCCGGCGCAGTTCGTCCGGCGAGAAACGCGCGGCCAGCTCGTCGATCTCGGCCGGGATCTCCACCGGCAACGCCGACAGCTTCGACCGGGCATCGCCGAACGCGGAGAGCGCCGCCGCCAGGGTCTCGTCGATGGTGGACTGCGTTTCCTCGATGCCCCCGGCGATGCGGGCCTGGACCCCGCCGACGGTGTCGGCGATCCGCGACTGCGCCTCGCCGGTCGCGGCCTCCCCGCGTTCGCGAAGATCGGTCAGCAGCGCGGACACCTGGCCGAGTGCGGTGGTCAACGGGTTGTCGGGCATGGTGGTCACTCCTCGGAGTCGGGACCGTCCGGGTCGTTCCCCGCTGGGGCGTCTTCCGCCGGGTCGTTTTCCTCTGGGCCATGTACCTCTGGGCCGGTTGCCGCTGGGCCGTTCACCTCTGCGGCGTTCTCTTTACGGAAGGATTCGTAGATCTCGAGCAGCATCTGCTTCTGCCGCTCGTTGATGGAGTCGTCGGCGACCAGGGCATCCCGGACCGGGCTGGCCGGCCGTTCTTCGAGGATCCCGGCACGAACGTACAACACCTCTGCCGAGACGCGCAGACCCTTGGCGATCTGGGCGAGCACATCGGCCGACGGTTTACGCAGACCACGTTCGATCTGACTCAGATACGGATTGCTGACGCCGGCCCGTTCGGCCAGCTGCCGCAACGAGACCTCGGCACCGAGCCGTTGCGACCGGATGAACGCCCCGATGTCCTGGGCGGCGTTCGTCACGGCATCCTGCGCGACGGCGGTCACGTTCTCCACCGTATGCCCGACCCCGCCGCCGGAGTGGCTGTCGTGGGACGGTCCGGCATCCGACCCGTCCCCCGACGACCCGGCCGGGTCGTCGTCGGGATGGGAGGGATCAGGGGTCTTGGATGTGCCGCGCATGGTGCAAGCCAGTATCGGCGCAGGTGCTAACTCATGCAAGCACTGTGCATGCACCGCGAGTCCGTGAGGACGTCGAGGCGGGCCGTGACCCCGCGGATCAGTGGAAGATCAGCACCGAGATCGTGTAGATCACCAGTCCGGCCAGCGAGCCGACCACGGTGCCGTTGATCCGGATGAACTGCAGGTCACGCCCCACCTGTAGCTCGATCTTGCGACTGGTGTCGTCGGCGTCCCACCCGCGCACGGTCTCGGTGATCACCGAGATGATCTCCCGCGAGTAGTTGGTGGCCACGTGATTGGCGACACGCGCCACCCAGCCGTTCATCTTCTCCTGCAGCGGCCGGTCGTCACGGATTCGCACACCCAGGTTGATCACCGCATCCGACAACGTGTTGCGCAGGGTCGAGTTGGGGTCGGCGAGCATCTGCTCGATCACGGCCTTGCCGGTGTTCCAGGCGGTCGATGCGGCACCGGCCACCTCGTCGCTGCCCACCAGTTCGTGCTTGATGCCCTCGAACCGCGCCACCATCTGCGGGTCGTGCTGCAGGTCGTGGGCGAACTTCTCGACGAATTGGTGCATCGACTTGCGCAGGTCATGCTGCGGATCGGTGCGCACCTTCTCGGTGAAGTCGACGAGCTCACGGTAGATCTTGTCGCCCACCAGCACGCTGACGAACTTCGGTTTCCACGACGGCCCCACATCCGCCTCGACGACCCGATCGATCACCTCCTGGCTGCCGAGCGCCCATTCGTGGGCGCGGTCACACAAGAGCTGGAAGACCGGTTCGAGTCGCTCCTCGGCGATCAGCTGGTCGAGGATGCGGCCGATCGGCGGCGCCCACTCCGGTTCGGCCGCCCAGCGCAGCGCTGCCTGGATGAACTGTTCGATGTCCTCGTCGCGCAGCATCTCCGACGCGAGCTGCAGGGCGCGCGCCGCCTCGTCGGACACCCGCGGGGCGTTGGCCGGATCCGTCAGCCACGTCGCCACCCGCCGCGGCATGTCCAGTTGTTCGGCGCGCTGGACGATCACCTCCGGCGTCATGAAGTTGTCCTCGATGAAGCCGCCCAACTGGTCGCCGATCTCGTCCTTCTTCTTGCGGATCAGCGCGGTGTGCGGAATCGGCAGGCCGAGCGGGTGCTTGAACAAGGCGGTGACGGCGAACCAGTCGGCCAGCGCACCCACCATGCCCGCCTCCGACGCCGCCCGGACGTACCCCACCCACGCGGCCACATCGGCGCCGTCACGGTGCTCGAGATACCTGGTGAACAGGTAGATCAGCGCGGCGAGCAGCAGCATGCCGGTCGCGACGACCTTCATCTTGCGAAGGTCGCGTCGCCGCTTCTCGTCGGCCGCGGAGTCGCCCGCGCCGAACCCCGGAGCCGATGCCGACTCCGGCTTACGGTGACGCCCGGTGCCCGTGATGTCCGGACTCAGTGTTGACACCCCCTCAGTTGTACCCGTTTGCAGCCACTACGCTGACCTGGTGATCGCAAATCGCCCCAGCCCCGCATCGGCGGCCCGTGCCGCGGTGTCGGCCGCGGCGACGGTGACCCGGGGCATCGAGCATGCGCTGCTCGGGGGGCCCGCCGAGTCCGGACCGAAACCCGACGGCCGTCGCGCCCGCTGGGAGAAACACAAGCAGGCACGCCGGACCGAACTCACCGACGGCACGATCGCCGCGATCCGCGAACTCGGCGCCGACGTCGGGATGGACGAGATCGCCAAGCACATCGGCATCTCCAAGACCGTGCTCTACCGATACTTCACCGACAAGAACGACCTCGGCGTCGCGGTCACCTTCCGGTTCTTCGAGACCACGCTGCTGCCCCGGCTGACCGACGCGATCAGCGACGAGGTGGACGAGTACACCCTGACCCGCACGGTGATCGAGGTGTACGTCACCGCCGTCGCCGACGAACCCGCGCTGTACCGGTTCGCGTGGTCGGCGTCGCCGACGTCGTCGGTGACCTCCGCGGAGTCGGAGAAGATCGTCGCGCGGTTACTCAACGCCACCCTCGTCAGCCGCTTCGACGAGCGATCCGGTGATTCCTCGGGCGCCCAGGTGTGGTCGTACATGTTGGTCGGGGCAATGCAGCGCGCCGTCGACTGGTGGATGGTCGACCGCCCGATCGAGCTGGCCGAACTGATCGACTATCTGGTGATGATGGTGTGGAGTTCGATCGTCGGCGTGGCCGCGGCGAACGGTTCCCGCGAACTGTTCATGGCCGCCCCGCCGGCCATGCCCGACCCCACCGCAGTCCCCGGTTCTGGCGTGGGACCCGGTTCTGCAGTGGAACCCGACTCCACCGCAGGGCAGGATTCGGACTTCCCTGCCTGATCGACCCGACCGACCCGAGGAGGTCCACACCCATGGGCAAGAACGGTAAGAACGGCAAGGGGGATTCGGTCGGCTGGCTGACCCCGGCGGCAACCGCACTGCGGGTCGGGGCGGTCGGACCGATCGCCGACTTCGACGCCGACTCGACGCCCGGGTTCTCAGGCCCCCGCCAACTGGGCGAGCAGATGCTGGCCGAGCGGGGTGAGGTGCTCGCGGGTCTGCAGGAGCTGCTGTACGCCAACGGGCGCGCCGGCGACAACCGATCGGTCCTGCTCGTGTTGCAGGGTATGGACACCGCGGGCAAGGGCGGCATCGTGCGTCACGTCGGCGGATTGCTCGACCCACAGGGGTTGGTGATCAAGGGATTCGGCAAGCCCACCCCGGAGGAGCTCGAGCACGACTTCCTGTGGCGCATCCACCAGGCGCTTCCGCCCGCCGGGCGGTTGGGGATCTTCGACCGGTCGCACTACGAAGACGTGCTGCCGGTCCGCGTCCACAACCTGGTGCCGCAGGCGGAGTGGGAGAAGCGCTACGCCATCATCAACCAGTTCGAGAAGGAGCTGGTCGAGTCCGGGACGACGGTCATCAAGTGCGCATTGGTGGTGTCGAAGGCCGAGCAGAAGGCGCGTCTGACCGAGCGACTCGAACGACCCGACAAGTACTGGAAGTACAACCCGGGCGACATCGACGAGCGGGGATTCTGGGACGAGTACCTGCAGGCCTACCAGGCCATCTTCGACCGTTGCGACTCCGACGCCGCCCCATGGTTCCTGATCCCGGCCAACCGCAAGTGGTTCGCGCGTCTGGCGGTGTGCGAATTACTGATCCGTGCGCTCTCCGGACTCGACCTGGACTGGCCCGCAGCAGATTTCGACGTCGCCACCGAACTCGAACGCGTTCGGTCTCTCGACGACTGAGCACGGTCGGCGTCGGCCGGCGCATCGCCAATTCTCATCAGGACACCCCCGCTGCCGGTTGAGCAGGACGTTCTCACGCACCGGCCCCGTCGAGGCCGCTCTCGATGGTCGAGCCGGGCCCCACCCCCATCGATGGCCGAGCCGGGACCGAGCCCCGAGGGCGAGGACCCGAGTCGAGACCCAGCGACCCGACACTGTCCCCACCCACCCCAGCAGTTGCTCACCACCCGACATCAGCCAACCGAGGTTTCGACACGCCTCGTCGCTCCGCTCCTCGACGGCTCAACCACCAAAAACACACGCCTCGTCGCTCCGCTCCCCAGCGGCTCACCCTGCATCGATGGTCGAGCCGGGACCGAGCCCCGAGGGCGAGGACCCAAGTCGAGACCCCGCGACCCGACACTGTCCCCCCACCCCAGCAGTTGGTCACCACCCGACATCAGCCAACCGAGGTTTCGACACGCCTCGTCGCTCCGCTCCTCGACGGCTCAACCACCGACAACACACGCCTCGTCGCTGTGCTTCCTTGCAGCTCAACCATCTTGCCGCAGTTGCTGATCGAGCACGATGCCACCATCCACCGCTCGAGCAGGTCGACCCTGCGCAGGCGAGACGCGCGACGACGGAGTCGGAGCCGACCAGCACCGCGCACTCATCGGGTCGACTCGGCCTCCCGGACCAGCGACCCGGGTCCGCCGCCGAGCACCGCGTGCGCGATCAGTCCGACGACGATCGCCCAGAACGCACCCCCGATACCCCAGAAGGTGACGCCCGCGGCAGCGGTGACGAAGGTCAGTGCCGCCGCGACGCGGATCTCGGGTCGCCCGAACGCACCGAGCAGTGCGTTGGCGAAGGTCGCGAGCAGTGCCAGGCCGGCGACCGCCTCGAGCAGGCCGTGCGGCGCGAGGTCGGTGACGGTGACGAGCACCCCCGACAGCGCTGCCAGGACCAGATAGGAGATCCCGGCGCTGATCCCGGCGATCCAGCGTCGCGCCGGGTCGGCGCCTGCCTCGTCCCCCGCGGCCAACGCGGCCGAGAGGGCGGCGAGGTTGATCGCGTGACCGCCGAACGGTGCGCCGACCACCGTCCCCGCACCGGTGACGAACATCGTTGGACGCCAAGGTGTTTCGTAGCCGAAGGACTTCAGGACGGCGACGCCCGGCACGTTCTGCGAGGCCATGGTGACCACGTACAGCGGAATCGCCAGACCGATGATCGCCGAGGCGTCGAATTCCGGTGTGGTCCAGGCCATCTGTGGCCACCACGACGACGCGGCGGGGACGTTCACCTCATGGGCGCCGACGTAGATCCCGATCACCACCAGCGCGGCGACCAGGGCCAACGGCAGTGCCCAGCGGGCCAACCAGCGCGTGGCCACCAACCACACCGCCAGGACCGGGATGGTCAGAAGCGGCTGTACGGCAAGCGATTTCATAGGCGCAAGACACAGCACGAGCAACACCCCGGCGAGCATCGCCTGCGCGATCGGTGTGGGTATCCGGCCGATCAGGGCTCCCAGCGCCGGGATCAGACCGGTGGCGACGATCAGCAGTCCCACCACCAGGAACGCCCCGACCGCGGCGGGCCAGCCGCCGTGATAGCCGGCACCGGCGGCGACGAGCATGGCCGCACCCGGCGTCGACCACGCGAGGGTGATCGGAATCCGATAGCGCAGGCAGAGGACGATGATGCCCACCCCGAAGGTGACGGTGAGCGCGAGAAGACCGGAGGCGGCCTGGCCGGCGTCGGCGCCGACCGCACGCAGACCCGCCACCACCACGACGAACGACGAGGTGAACCCCACCAGCGCGGTGATGACACCGGCGGTGATCGGTTCACTCAGAGATGTCCGTGCAGGGGTGGTCATCGACCCAGCATAACGATATCGTTCTGTTTACGGAACGATGTTGGTCCGTGCAGGACCTCGATCAGACACGCCCCCACAAGCACAGGATTCCCCATGAGCACACCGATGCCGATGACCGCGGATGCGACACCCGTCGATCAGCGGCGCAGGGCGGTCGGTGCCCGCATCGCCGACGTCCGGTCACAACGCGGGCTGAGCCTGTCCGCCCTGGCGCGTGCCGCCGGAATCGGCAAGGGATCACTGTCCGAGCTCGAATCCGGACAACGCAATCCGACGCTCGACACCCTGTACGCCGTTGCGGGCCCGCTCGGCGTGCCGCTCACCGCACTCTTGGGCGAGGAGTCCGGCACGGAGGGGGTCGGCCCTCATCTGTCGGCGCGGTTGCTGCATGTGGAACATCACCCCGACGGCGGCGTGACAGAGGTGTTCTGGTTGCGTGTCGGGCCCGGCATGCGGGTCTCACCCCCGCACGGCGCCGGCGTCGTCGAACACCTCCGGGTGGTGCGAGGACGTGTCGTCGCCGGTCCGGCCGGTGCAGAATCGACCGCCGGGCCGGGCGAGAGCCTGCACTGGGTCTCCGACACCGAGCACACCTACCGCAGCGACGACGGGGCACTGGCCGTGCTCGTCATCGAGTCACCGGCGGACACCTGAGCGGCGGCCGGTCACCCGGGCGGCACTACCAGGTGAGATGTTCGCGGCAGTGTTCGCTCTCGTCGGACGGGTCGATCTGCACGGTGGCGTGGGCGAGGCCGTGCCGTTCGAGGATCTCGTGCGCCTGCGGCAGCAGTTCGGCATTCGGGCAGGTGCTGGTGAGGTGCACGGTGGCAACGTCCATGCCGGTGGTCAGCGACCAGACGTGCAGGTCGTGGACGTCGTCGACCAGCGGGAGTTCGGCGAGTTCACGACGCAGGGCGTCGACGTCGAGGTGGGCGGGGGCCTGTTGGTTGAGGATGCGCAGGGCGTCGAGGGCAAGCCGCAGCGCCCGCGGGACCACCCACAACGCGATCCCGACCGCGACGATGATGTCGGCATAACCCCACCCGGTGGACATGGCGACGATGCCGGCGACGAGCACCCCGACGCTGCCGACGGCGTCGGCGAGCACCTCGAGGTAGGCGCCCTTGACCGCGATCGACTCACGGGAATCGGCGCGCAACAGCAGCATCACGCCGAGGTTCACCGCGAGACCGATCAGCGCGACGATGATCAGCGTGAGCCCGGGAACCTCGGGGTCGGAACCGATCCGTTCGATGGCCTCGTAGAGGACGAAGACCGCGACACCGATCAACAGCACGGCGTTGGCGACGGCGGTGAACACCTCCGCTCGGTGCCATCCGAAGGTGCGGGTGTCGGTGGTCCGGCCGTGTCGGGCCAGCAGGAGCGCGGTCAGGCCCATGAGGAGCGCGACCACATCGGTCAGCATGTGCCCGGCGTCGGCGATCAGGGCGAGCGAGTTCACCGCGACACCGACGGTCAGCTCCACCACGAAGTAGCCGCCGATCAGTCCGACGGCGACCGCCATCGGCCAGATCCGGCGCCGTGCCGCGTCGGCGGCGTCGACCGGTGCGTGCGAGTGTGAATGTGAGTGGCCCATGACAACCCCAATATATGCACGAGTTCGCATATATGACAAGGGTTAGGTCACCCTCAGTGCTCCGGGAGTGCGGTTCAGCGCAGGGTGGCCAGCGCCGACGAGCGTCGCAGACCGGCCACCATCAGCAGGTCCACCAGCAGCGATCGGAGTTCGGCGAGCAACGCCGTCTCCGACAACCCGCGATCGGCGACGAGCTCCGGACGTGCCTTGCGCGCCACGGTGCGCAGCACGCGGGCGGCGTCGGCGGCATCGGGCGACTCGCCGGGGTCGGCGAGCATCATCTCCCGCAGGATCTCGAAGGCGCCGGAGAGATCGGCGATGATCTCGATGAGTTCGGGCCGCACCTGCTCGCCGCGCTGGGTGATCGCCAGGGCTCGCCGCGCGACCACGCGGAAGTTGCGCACCCCGTTGTCGATCGGGTCGGCCGTCGCCGAGATCTTCTGGAGCCGCATCCGCGACCCCCAGTAGAGCGGTGAGATCGTGCTGATCTCGCGCCCGCCGCGCATGTCCGACCGCATGGTGTTGATCGCGGCCTGGGTGCCGCGGCCCTTGACCAGCGCAGCGTAGACGAGGTCCGCATCCTGTTCCCGCAGGCCGGTGGCGAGTTCGGTGGCGGCATCGCGCACGATCGCGAGCACACCGGCGGCGTCGCGACGCGCGCGGGCCGTCGGATTGGCGGGCAGCAACGCCCCCACGAGGATGCCGATCAGGCCGCCGGTCAGCGCGTCGATCGCACGGTGGAATCCACCGATGCCGCCCGGTGGCAACAGGGTGGCCACCAGCACCGCCGACGACGCCGCCTGCATCGGGATCAGCGGGCCGTCGTCGAGGAACACCGCGACCGCCATGGCCAGCGCCACCACCACCACGATCTGCCACGCCCCGGAGCCGATCTGGGTGATCAGCAGGTCACCGACGAGAATCCCGATGGTGACACCGCCGACGAGCTCGACGGCCCGACGCCATCGCCGGCCCAGGGACAGGCCGAGGGAGATGACCGCCGCGATCGGCGCGAAGAAGGGCTGCGCGTGGCCGAGGACGTCGAGGGCGAACCACCAGGCCAGACCGGCCGCCACCGAACACTGCAGGATCGGCCCGGCCGACAACCACAGCCTTCGGCTCCGTACTCGCAGCACCGGGGGCAACGCCTGGAACCGGTCTCGCACCCACGAGATCACGGCGCTCCGCTCAGGCCAGGCCGAGTTCACCCGCGGCGGTCGGGTCGCTGTCGTTCAACAGGTCGAGGCAGCGCAGGTATTCGTCTTCCTCGCCGATCGACTGTGCGGCACGCGCCAGTGCACCGACGCACCGCAGGAAACCCTGGTTGGGTTCGTGTCGCCACGGCACCGGGCCGAATCCCTTCCAGCCGTGTCGACGCAGCTGGTCAAGGCCGCGATGGTATCCGGTGCGGGCGTAGGCATAGGCCTCGATGACCTTGCTCTTGCCCGGGTCGTCGCCGGCTCCATCGAGCGCGGCCTCGGCGAGATGGGCCCACGCGATCGACGCGGTCGGGTGCGCCGCCGCCACCGTGGCCGGATCGGCACCGTTCAGCAGGTCCGATTCAGCGTCGTCGTCACCGGTCAGCAGAACCGGTTGAGGGCCGAGGAGGTCTCCGAAGGAAGTCACCTTGTCATTCAATCACCGATGGTCCGGGTCTCCCCAGATGATGCTTGCCGGGGCAGTTCGCTAGGGTGAAGTCGCACTGGAGTCGCGTCGCGACCCCATTCGCCGAGATCTCGGCGGTTCCTGATGTATTCGAGCGTGGGGGTTCGAGGAAGGTTGGGTGATCACCGATGACGCAGTCCGACGACCAGAAATCGGCCGTCACCAGGGCTTTTTCACGACTGCGTGAGATGGGTGAACGACGCGCCAAGGCCCGCTCGGGGCGCGCGGATGCACAGCGGAATCCCACCGCCCCGCCGCCCCCGGCCTCCCGGATGTCGACGCCTGCCCCGTCAGCAGGTCGACCGTCGTCAGGTCGACCATCATCATCGGACTCACCGTCATCAGGGTCTCTGTCATCGGCACCGACCACGCCGATCCCGATACCGGCCTCCCGGCCGACGCCGACCCGGCCCCTCACGACCCAGCCCATGAAGGCACAACCCGCCGGGACCGCATCCGCCGGCCCCGACAAGCCGGTGCAGGCCACCCCCGACACCCCCTCGACATCCACCGCCCCCGCCGAATCCAGCGACGACGCGGCCTCGACCTCAGGAGAACAGGTGACCGATCGCCCGACCCCACGCGGAGGCCGCGGAATCGACTCGGCCACCAAGGTGATCTCACGGTCGAGCCTTCCGGATGCCGGCGAGCTGGAGGACCTGGAGAACATCGACCCGCTGGGCGGACCGGCGAACAAGAACACGGACGCCGGGACCCCAGAACCGGAAGCCCAGGAGCCAGAAGCCCAGCAACCAGAAGCCCAGGAGCCGGCGGTCGACGCCGCCGAGGACACTGACCCAGCCGCCGAGGCGGAGACCCCCGGGTCCGAGACCGGTGCCGACGAGTCTGCGAATACCCAGGCTACGGATACCCAGGCTGCGGATACCCAGGCTGCGGATACCCAGGCTGCGGATACCCAGGCTGCGGATACCCAGGCTGCGGATACCCAGGCTGCGGATACCCAGGCTGCGGACGCGCCGACCGAAACGGGAGCGGCCGAGGCCGACGACGCCGGTTCCGAATCCACCGAGGCCGATACCGGTGACGCACGAGCCGAGGTCGAGCCGCAGAGCGCGGCCGGGTCCACCACAGACACCGCTGGTTCCGACGCCGAACCCTCGAAGGGCACCGCTGTCGGCGCAACCGCGGTGGTCGCAGCCGGTGCCGCGATCGCCGCGTCGAACGGTGACAGCGACGCCGACGGAACCGAAACCGCCGGTAGCGAGATCGACAACGCCGAGACCGACAACGCCGGAACAGAGTCCGACGCGGAGCCCGCCGACGCACACGACACCGAGGCTCCCGAGGCGCAGCCGACCGAGCCAGACACGGTCGGGACAGAGACGGTCGAGGCCGAAGCCACAACGGACTCCGCTGCCGACGAGGCCACCGAACCGGCGGCCGACACCGGAGACGCGGCCCCCGACACCGATGCCCCCGACACCGATGCCCCCGACGAAGCAGCCCCCGAGGCCGCAGGATCAGCCACCGAACCAGAGTCCGAGACGGAGCCCGAGACGGCGGCGGAAGCCGAATCGGACGGGGACCCGGAGGCACAGTCGGCGGAGGTCGAGGCACAGTCGGCGGAGGACTCCGAGCCGACCGCCGCCGATACGGACGAGTCGGAGCCCGAGACCGCAGCCACCGAGGCGGAGTCCGATCCCGAGCCGGGGACACAGCCGGAAGCCGAGGCGACCGAGGCAGGCGCGGACGACAAGAGCGCGCAAGCCCCCGCCGCAGCCGATGCCCCCGCAGCCGACACCCCGGAAGGCAACGCCGACAGCGCAACCCAGGTCCTGCCGCGGCCGGTGCTGACCAAGCCGGTCGCCGCGGCCGCGGCAGGAGGCGCAGCTGCCGCAGGAACCGCGGCCACCGGCGCTGCGGCTGCTGCCTCAGGTACTCCCGCAGGGGGAGCCGCGGCAACCCAGGGGTGGTCGACCACCGCTCATCAGCCGCAGGTCATCCCGGGTTCCACCGACACCACGTCCGGCGGGGGGAAGCGCAAGGGCGTGATCATCTCGGTGGTCGCCGCGATCGTCGTCATCGCCGCGATCGTGATCGGCGTCGTCGCCTACCTGCAGACCCGACCGATGGCCCCGGAAGACGCGGCCGCCGATGCGGCGCAGTCCTTCGCCACGGCCGCCTACGACGGCGATCTGGCGACCCTGCGGCAGGTCACCTGTGGCGATCGTCAGGCCTACTACCAAGGCATCAGCGACGAAGAGTGGAACCGCGTCTACAACGTGCAGAAGCAGCGCAACGAACTGGTCCGGGTCCTCACGGTGAATGCGGTCCGGATCGACGACGGCGGCAACTCGGCCGTGGTCGAGGTGACCGCCGAACGCACCAGCGCCCCCGGTGACCCGCAGGTCGTGGCGATCAACGTGCAGAAGTCCGGCGACGACTGGAAGGTCTGCACCCCGCAGTGACCTGGGACGTGCCGGCCGGGGAGGTGACTCCACCGGGCGCCGACGACGAGCCCGCCACGCGCCCGCTGTCGGCGCGTGGCCGTCATCAGCGGCCCGCACCTCCCCCGGATCGTCCACCACTGCCGATGGGTACCCGCCCGGTCGGGCCGCAGGGCACGAGCGCACGTCCCGGTGCGCATCACGTGGATGGTCCGTCGGCCCCACCGGCACCGGCACCCCGGCAAGTGCCCACCCCTGCGCAGGCCCCGATCCCCCAGCAGCAGGTACCGGTGGTCCCCGATGCCCCACCGCACCCGGGACCACAGCAGCCTGGACCGCAGCCGGGAACTCCGCAGCCGGGAACTCAGCAGCCCCAACCCGAGGCGGCACCGGCGGGGCCACCGCCCGGTGGCGCTGCCCCACCGGGCGGATTCCGCGCCTGGTCCGTCGGCGCGCCACCCGCCGCACCGGCGCAACCCGCACCCCAGGCCGCTGCACCCCCAGCTTCCGCCCCCCCAGCTTCCAGACCACAGGCTTCCACACCACAGGCCCAGGGGCCCCAGGCCCCGCCGCGCACCTTCCGACCGGCCCCCGCACCGCGCCGGTCCGGCCGGGACTCCTCGTCCCGCCGACACCGCGCCGATCCACTCGTGATCGGGGCGGCCATCGTGATGGTGCTGTTGGCACTCGGCGTGCTTGTCGGCATTCTGACCATCTGAGCCCACCGACCATCGAGCCGGGTCTTCCAGGCCGCCCCTTCGGCGAACCCACCTCCCGACGACGACGCGGGCAGGACCCACCACACGCATCACACGTGTGGGGTTCCCGCCCGCGTCGGGGTCGGTGCGGCGATCAGGTCGCCGACATCATCCGGTCGCGCTCAGGCGCTGATCGACTTGCCGTTCGACTTGAGGTCGTTGCAGGCCTCGACGACGCGCTCGCTCATCGAGGTCTCGGCCTTCTTGCTCCAGGCGCGCGGATCATAGGTCTTCTTGTCACCCACGTCACCGTCCACCTTGAGCACACCGTCGTAGTTGGCGAACATGTGGCCGGCAACCGGGCGGGTGTAGGCGTACTGGGTGTCGGTGTCGACGTTCATCTTGACGACGCCGTAGCTCAGGGCCTCCTCGATCTCGCTCTTCAGCGAGCCGGAGCCACCGTGGAAGACGAAGTCGAAGGGCTTGGAGCCGGCGGCCAGGCCGAGCTTCTTGGTGGCCACCTCCTGGCCGGTGTTCAGCACGTCGGGGCGCAGCTTGACGTTGCCCGGCTTGTACACACCGTGGACGTTGCCGAAAGTGGCGGCCAGCAGGTACTTGCCCTTGTCGCCCACGCCGAGCGCGTCGACGGTCTTCTCGAAGTCCTCGGGGGTGGTGAACAGTTTGTCGTCGATCGCGGCCTCGACGCCGTCCTCTTCACCGCCGACGACGCCGATCTCCACCTCGAGGATGATGTTGGCGGCAGCGGCCCGGGCCAGCAGGTCCTGGGCGATCTCGAGGTTCTCGTCGATCGGCACGGCCGAGCCGTCCCACATGTGCGACTGGAACAGGGGGTTGCGGCCGGCGTCGACGCGCTCCTGGCTGATCGCGAGCAGCGGACGAACGTAGGTGTCCAGCTTGTCCTTGGGGCAGTGGTCGGTGTGCAGCGCGATGGTCACGTCGTACCTGGCGGCGACGACGTGCGCGAACTCGGCGAGTGCGACCGCACCGGTCACCATGTCCTTGACGCCCAGACCGGAACCGAACTCGGCACCACCGGTGGAGAACTGGATGATCCCGTCGCTCCCCGCGTCCGCGAAGCCCTTGATGGCCGCATTGATCGTCGACGACGAGGTGCAGTTGATCGCAGGGAACGCGTAACCACCCTCCTTGGCCTTCTGGAACATCTCCGCGTACTGCTCTGGGGTTGCAATGGGCATATCCACGTCCTCCAACCGGGTAAGGTTTTCACGCTCTCGAGTCGATCACTCCCGATCAGTATGGCAAGGCATGGTCGGGCTCGCGCAGTCGGTGGTGTGCCCCCTTACACGGACTCGGCCGGCGTGACCATTCGCGCACCCAGGGAACACCAAGCCTTGCCGGGTATCCTGGGGACCCGTGATCTCCACCGCTCTCGAACAGACCACGACGAACGTCGCGCTGATGCCCGGGTTCCTCGATCCGATCAACCTTCTCGGGTACTTCGGTGCCTGGGCTTTCTGGGGCCTGCTGCTGGTCATCCTGATCGAGTCCGGGGTGCTCTTCCCGGTCCTGCCGGGCGACTCGCTGCTGTTCGTCGCCGGCATGGTCGTCGCCGCCGGCGGCAAGGACGGCATCGACAAGTTCGCCTCGCTGTGGCAGCTCCTGATCTTCATCCCGATCGCAGCCATCATCGGCGGGCAGATCGGGTACTGGATCGGCCGCTACATCGGGACCGAGATGTTCAAGCCCGACGCCCGGTTCCTCAAACAGAGGTATCTCGACGAGGCCAACGAGTTCTTCGACAAGCACGGGCCGATCACCATCTTCCTGGCTCGTTTCGTGCCGATCGTGCGCACCCTGGCGCCGATCGTCGCCGGTGCCGCCAAGATGAAGTATTCGGTGTTCGCCATCTACAACATCGTCGGTGCGATCGTCTGGGGTGCCGGAATCGTGCTGCTCGGCTACTGGCTGGGCCGGTTCGAGATCGTCCAGAAGCTGATCGAGCCGATCTTCATCCTGATCGTCGTGCTCTCGGTGGCCCCGATGTTCATCGAGTGGTACCGACGCCGTCGCGCGGCCAAGAAGGCCGGTGCCGCCACCTCGTCCGACGCGGCCACCCCCGACCGGGAAGATCAGACCGACGCCGTCTGATCGCGTCTGCCTGTTCGCGTCTCCACGGACCGAAACACCCTCGGCCGGGAACCCTCGTGGGGTTCCCGGCCGAGGTCGTCGTGCCGGTGGTCGCATCGCGGTGTCCGTCTGACGGTTGACCGTCCGGCGGGTTCTCGTGCCGGCTACGGGGTCGCGGCGTAGGCGGCGGCGAGGTCGATCCGCAGCCAGCCGCCGTTCGCACCGGCCTGGTCGAGCGGGTACCCGGCCGGGATCGCGGTCCGGCGCAGGATCTCGAGGCGCTGTGCGTCGTTCAGGTTCGGGAAGCGGGTCTCGAGCAGGCCGGCGGCCTCGGCCGGGATGTCGTTGCGCTGATCCGGTGCGATGCGGGCGAATCCGTAGGTCATGCGCTCACGGAACTCGTCGGTGGCCTGCGAGGTCGGCAGCCGGCCCGAGTCGTCGGCGACGGCGGTCGCGATCGGCTTGCCGAGTGCGGCGGTCAGCTGGGCACGCAGCTGGGCGCCGGCCTCGTCGATCAGCTTCTTGAAGGCCGGGTCGGCCAGACGCTCCGCCGCGATCGCGGTGCCCATGATGCGGCCACCCATGACGTCGAGGGGGTAGTGCACACCGAGGACGATGCGGCTCTGCCCGATCTGCGAGGCGCGGGCGAGGATCTGCGGGCCGAGCTCGGGCAGCCAGTACGCCAGCAGTGCGCCCTTCCAGTACCCCATGCTGGTGTGTCCCGACGGGTACGAACCGTTGGTCGCGACCTCCGCGTACAGGTGACCTCCCGGTCGGTCGTACCGCTTGATCCGGTCGGGCGCCACGACGAACGGACGCGGGTTGTCGTAGAAGGTCTTCTCCAGCAGCGTCGTACCCAACGGGATGCCCGCGCGGGCGGTGTCACCCTCGGCGAGGGCGGCGGCCTTCGGGAGCCTGCCGCCGGCGAGCAGGGTGCGGAACGTGGATCCGACCGTGGTGCCCAGTGCCTCCGACAGCGAGATCAGCCGGTCGTCGTAGTTGATCGCGATCGCGTCGGTCTGCTGCGCCCTGCTCGCCGAGTTGTTGGTGGCGATCACCGTGGCGAGGTTCTGCTTGATGATGTCCGGGCGGTGTTCCCGCAGGTGCGTGAAGCCGTCCAGCTCCGGCAGGTAGGTACCGCCCGGCGGGATGTCCGACGGGTACGGCCCGACCAGTTGGGCGGTGCTGAAGCCGGCGGGTGCGACCACGGGGGCCGGGGCGGCCTGCGCGGTGCCCACCCCGACAAGGGCGACAAGCGTGACCACGGACAGCAATACAGAACGGACGCGTAAGGACATGGCCAACACTCTGGCGCAGGATCGAGCACGGGGGCAACACCGGGACCTGATCTCATGATCCATATCGCGCACTGTGTCGCAGATCTTCATCCACCGTTCAGCGGGGAGACACCGATCACCAGGCGCTGCCGAGATCGGCGTGCTGCCGAATCCACGCGTGCATCGCGATCCCCGCGGCCACGCCGGCATTGATCGACCGGGTCGAACCGAACTGTGCGATCGACACCGTGAGGTCGGCGCGTTCCTGGGCGTCGGCACTCACACCGGGGCCCTCCTGCCCGAACAGCAGCACGCACGCCCGCGGCAGGTCCGCGGTCTCCAGCGGAACCGACCCCGGAGTGTTGTCGACGGCCACCACGGCCAGATCGTGGGTGCGGGCCCAGGTGATCAGGTCGGCGACGGTGTCGTGGTGTTCGAGGTGCTGGTAGCGGTCGGTGACCATGGCCCCGCGGCGATTCCAGCGCCGTCGGCCGACGATGTGCACCGCGGCGGCCGCGAAGGCATTGGCCGTCCGCACCACGGTGCCGATGTTGGCGTCGTGCGCGAAGTTCTCGATCGCGACATGGAACGGATGCCGGCGGGCGTCGATGTCGGCGACGATCGCCTCCCGGGTCCAGTACCGGTAGGCGTCGACGACATTGCGTGTGTCGCCGGTGGCGAGCAGCTCCGGGTCGTAGCGCGGATCGGTGGGCACCGGCGTGTGGTGTTCCTCGGCCCACGGCCCCACCCCGACCGGCGGCACCGACCGCGACTGCCACTCGGTCGGTCCCGGCTCGTCGGCATCAGGTCCGGGCGCGTCGGGCCCGGAGTCGTCGAGTGTGGGGTGTTCCTCGGTCACCGCCGGTCAGGCGAGCCCGAGGTCGCCGAGACCGAGCAGGGAACGGTAGGGGACGCCGAGTGCCTCGATCACCGCATCGGCACCGGTGGCGCGGTCGACCACGGTGGCCACGCCCACGACGATCGCTCCGGCCTCACGGGCCGCCTCGACCGCCGCCGACGGCGATGCGCCGGTGGTGGAGGTGTCCTCGACGATCAGCACCCGCCTGCCCTCGACGTCGGGCCCCTCGATGCGGCGCTGCATGCCGTGGGCCTTGGCGGCCTTGCGGACCACGAAGGCGTCGATCGCCCGGCCGGGGGCGTGCATGATCGCGGTGGCCACCGGGTCGGCACCGAGGGTCAGACCACCGACGCCGTCGAACTCCCAGTCGGCGGTGAGCTGGCGCATCAGGCGTCCGATCAGCGGCGACGCCTGGTGATGGAGGGTGGCCCGACGCAGATCGACGTAGTAGTCGGCCTCCTTGCCCGAGGAGAGGGTGACGCGACCGTGGACGACGGACAGTTCGGTCACCAGGGCCGCGAGCACCTCGCGGTCGGCGGCGTCGACGATCGGGGCGGATGCGGACACGATGAACTCACTCTCGCTGGGGGAACTGGCGGGTGGGAATGCTGGGATGTGGGCCCGGGGTTGCGCCCCGGTTCCGAACACCGAATCCGGTCAGGACCGGCGGTGACGGTTACGCGACTCCGGCATGTCGCTGGGACCGCGGCGGGCGGGTGGCGGCGGCATCACGGGGGCGGCACGCCGGGTGACGGTCGGTTCGGCCGGCGGCTCGTCGTCGACGGCATCGGGAACGGACTCAAGGCGGGCGCGACGATTCTTGTCGCGCATGTTCTCGGTCTTCTCGTCGGCCAGTTCGGCGCGGGTCGGGCCGTGCGGATCACGAGGGTCCGGCGCGTCCTGCGGTTCCCGCATCGGGGGCAGCACCCGCAGCAGGTCGGCGAAACGTCGGACCACCTCGAGACCGGTGTCGAGCTCTTCGGGATCATTGGTCAGCGGCAGCGAGCCGAGCGCCCAGTTCCCCTCGTTCCACAGCACCTCGATGTAGGCGGGCGCCTTGGTGGCCAGGGTCACCATCCGGCGGTCACACACGCGGCGGGCGGCGTCGAGGTTGTTGGAGAACATCACTCGCGGCCCCATCGCACCGAGCAGTTCGACGTCGTCCTCCGCGGGTGCGAGGACATCCTCGTGGCGCAGGTCCACCACGACGCTCGACGCGGCGGAGCGCCGCACCGCGATCACGGTGGCGGTCTCGGCGAGGTCGAACACCACGGCCTCGGCGCCGCCGTAGTGGCCGTACGCGACATCCTGCACGGAGACGTGTCCGGGGGCGTTCATGGTGGCGCGCCCGAAGACGGTGCGCAGCTTGGTGTCGGACTCCCGGAACTTGAAGTCGTGCTCCTCGCCCCAGATCGCCCGCCGGTGCCCCGTGACCGAGGTTCGGCGGCGATCGAGCCACAACAAGACCGCCGCACCCGCGAGTGCGACGGCGGCGATCACGAAGTAGACGATGGTCATCGCGCTACAGACTACGTCAGACGGTGTGCGGGCCGCGCCGCGCGAGCCCCCCGACTCACCCGTTCACCCGACGCCGGCCCTCGCCGAAGGCTCGCCCGTGGGTCCGGCTGCGGGTTCCGATCACCCCGATGACCACGGTGTAGACCGTGGCGTAGAGCAGTGCGGTGACCGTGCCGGCCGGTGTGGCCGACGCTACCTGCAGTCCGGTCGGCCAGCGCTCGATCGTCCGGGCCACCGCCACGACCATCAGGACGACCCAGGCCGCGACCGGGATCACGATCAGCGGCCACGCCAGGTCGCGAGCGCCGGTCACCAGGACGATCCCCCACAGCGCCGCGGCGACGACCAGCAGTTCCAGCGGACCGGCCACCCGGTCCCCGCCGGGCACCACCACCGCCACGGTCGGCGGCACCACCGCAGCCCACGCGAGCACGACGCTTCCCCACAGCGTTCTCATCTCGACCCCCGTCGCCTCGTCATCGAATCCCCACGAAATTGGATATACTGAACCGAAGGTACTCGATCTGACACTCCGGTCGCGGGCACGGTCTCGACCTCCCCGGAGGGACGTCCCGTCGCAAGCATCCGGAGCAACGGAGCAGTGACATCACGAGGTTTCACTCGCCCTGCGCCGAAGCCCGGCCGGCAGGTGGGAGCCGAGGGCACCGGCGACGCCCACCACCCCACCGGAGACCGAGCCATGGGGAGAGTGGTTCTGCCGGTTCGCCGACCCCGACGGGATCATCCGGCGGCTCGCGCACCGGGGGTGATCGCGGCGCGTCAGCCCGGCATCGCGCGGGTGGGCACCGGTCGGTGACAGGATGGGGACCACGACCCCCGAGGAAAGGACTGCTGCGGTGTCCACCAGCGATCCCGGCCCACTCGCCGACCGCCCACGCATCGACGCCGAGGCCATCGGGTCGACGATCGACACCGATGAGCTCGTCGCGCTGGCCGTCGCCCTCGTGGAGGCGCCGAGCGAGAACCCCGGTGGCACCGAGGCTGCGGCCGTCTCCGTACTGGAGAAGGCCTGCCAGAGTGCGGGTTTCATGGTCAGCACCCAGGAGGTCACGCCGGGCCGGCCGAATCTGATCGCCACCCTGCCCGGCGGCGACGGTCCCGGCCTCATGTTCCTGGGACATTCCGACGTCGTCCCCGCGGGTCCCGGCTGGACCGGTGACCCGTATCGGGCGCGCGTCGCCGACGGCCGGATCATCGGTCGCGGCAGCACCGACATGAAGGGGGGCATCGCCGCGATCGTGGCCGCGATGTCGGCCCTGTCGCGCTCCGGTGCCGCACTGTCCGGGCCGGTGCAGCTGGTGTGCACCGTCGACGAGGAGGAACACGGCGCCGGGGTGCGCGATCTGATCAGGCGTACCGACGAGATCGGCGACTTCCTCGGATGTGTGGTCGCCGAGCCCACCCACCTCACCGTCGTCCGCGGTTGTCGCGGCGCTTCCTACATCGAGGTCGACATCACCGGGCGCGCTGCACATTCCGGCCGCCCCGGCGACGGTCGCAGCGCGATCAACGCCGCCGCCGCCGTCGTCGGCATCATCACCGCCGACCACGACGCGATGACCGCCGCCGCCGGCGGCCTGCTCGGTTCCGGCACCTGGAATGTGGGCACCATCTCCGGCGGCCAGGGCATCTCGGTGGTGGCGCCGATGGCCCACCTCGGGATCGACCGTCGGCTGATGCCCGACGACGACGCGCACGAGATCGCCGCCTGGCTGCGCGCCCAGATCGCCGCCGACGGGATCGACACCGACGGAATCGGTGTCGACGTGCGGGTGACGATGGAGATGCCCGGTTTCGAGACCCCGGCCGATCATCGGCTGGTCACCACCGCCGTCGATGCGCTCACCGCGACGGGCACCGACACCTCGGTCGGCGGGTGGACCGCAGCGTGTGACGGCGGCTTCGTCAGCCGCGACCTCGGCATCCCGACCATCGTCTGCGGCCCCGGCGACATCAACGCCGAGGCCCACCAGCCCGACGAGTCGGTGTCGATCGCCGATCTGTCCACGGCCGCAAGGGCATACACACGCATGGCCTTGACCCTGCTCGGGTAGTCGTAGCGACCGACAGTCAGCGACCCTCGGCCACGGTGGCCCTGTCTGCGATCGCCGACAACTCGAGATCTTCGGTGCGCGCGGGTATCTCGGTACCGCGCAGGGATGCGCCGGCGGTCTCGGCGAGGAAGGCGAGGGCGATCATGCCGATCACGCACGCCGCCATCAGGTAGACCGCGGGGAACAGATTCCAGCCGGCTTCACCCACCACGGCATCGTTGACCAGTGGCGCGGTACCACCGAATGCCGCGGTCGCGACGTTGTAGGAGATGGCGAATCCGGCGTAGCGCACCTGGGTCGGGAACATCGCCGGGAAGGTCGCCGAGATGGTCGCCAACTGCGGGATGTACAGCAAGCCCAGGACCACGAATCCGATGATGGCCCAGGCGAATCCCCGCCCCATCAGCCAGTACAGGGGGAGTGCCAGCACGAACAGTCCGATCAGCGAACACCACCACATCGGTTTCCGTCCGGTCGTGTCCGACCATGACCCGAAGAACGGGATCATCGCCATCATCGCGAGCTGACCGATCAGCACGACCGTCGACCCAGAGGTCTCCGACAGTCCGATCGTGTCCTTCAGGTAGCTCGGCTGATACGCCAGCAATGTGTAGTTGGCGAGGTTGAGCGCGATCACCATCCCGAACATGATCAGGATCGGCCGCCAGTAGTCGGAGACCAGGTCCACCAGCCGCGACCAGGGCGTTCCGGCGATCTCGTCCTCCTGCTCGAGTTCGGCGAACACCGGGGTGTCCTCCATCTGCGACCGCAGATAGAGACCGATCAGGCCCATGGGCAGGGCCAGCAGGAACGGGATGCGCCAGCCCCAGGTCTGCATCTGTTCCTCCGACAGGCCGAGCTCGAGCACCAGGACCATCGCCGTTCCGGCGGAAAATCCTGCCAGGGTGCCGAATTCGAGGAACGAGCCGAAACGTCCGCGCTTGGCGTCGGGCGCGTACTCGGCCATGAACGTTGCCGCACCACCGTATTCACCGCCGGTGGAGAAACCCTGGATGACACGCAGGGTGATCAGCAGGATCGGTGCCCACACACCTGCCACGGCATGGGTGGGAAGCACACCGATCAGGGCGGTCGCGCCCGAGATCAGCAGAATCGTGATGGCCAGTACCGACTTTCGTCCGATACGGTCACCGATCGGACCCCAGATCATACCGCCCAGTGGACGCAGGACAAAGGAGATCGCGAAGCCGAGCATGGTGCCGATCGAGCCGAGTTCGCCGGGAAAGAACGCGTGCGTGAGGTAGGTGGCGGTTGCGGCGTAGACGCCGTAGTCGTACCACTCGGTGGCATTTCCGATCGCGGATGCGCCGATCGCTTTGCGGAGCAGCGATTTTCCCTCCGGAGTATCCGGATCGGGCGCAAGCTCGTCATACGCATTGTGCGCAGATGCCGTGGCCATGGTGCCTTTCCGGTGGACAAGGGGTCGTACGCCCCGGCTCGAGACGCGATCTCGAGACGTGGGGCATCCACCACATTGACGTGTCGTCTCGGTGCCGTGCGCTCCCGAGAACCACCTCCCGACCGACCGGCGCATGGGCCCAGCCGGTCCCGGGACCCATCGCGTGGCGAATGGTCCCGGACAACCCCCATGTCCTTCATACCCTTTCGATCGGCGTATGTCAGCTTTGGGTACAGCTCAAGGGAGGTCACGATCATGTCACCGCATCAACCTGCACCGGAGCGATTTTCGGTCCGGCACCATTCAGTCGCGCACGAAGCGATAGCCCATTCCCGACTCGGTCAGCAGGTGACGGGGCGAGCCGGGATCGTCTTCGAGTTTGCGTCGGAGACCGGCGAGATACACACGGAGATAGTTGGTCTGGTCGAGGTAGGTCGGGCCCCACACCGCACCCAGGATCTCCCGCTGGGTGACGAGTTTGCCCTCGTTGCGGACGAGGAGATCGAGCACAGCCCACTCCGTGGGCGTGAGGTGCACCGGAACACCCTGTCGCAGGACCTGTTTCGCCTCGAGGTCCACCACGAACGTCCCGGCGTCGACCACCGGGGAACCGGCGGTCGTGGCGGCCACCGATCCTCGGCGTACCGCCGCCCGCAAGCGCGCCAGGAATTCTTCCATGCCAAAGGGTTTGGTGACGTAGTCATCAGCGCCGGCATCGAGGGCGGCCACCTTGTCCACCGATTCGCCGCGCGCCGAGAGCACGATGATCGGAACCGTGGTCCAGCCACGCAGGCCATGCAGTACGGTGATCCCGTCGATGTCCGGGAGCCCCAGGTCGAGCACCACGACCTGCGGATCGACGCGCGCCGCCGCGGTCAGCGCATCCGCACCGGTCGAGACCGTGGTGACGGCGAATCCGCGTGCCTTCAGGTTGATCCGCAATGCACGCAACAGCTGCGGTTCGTCGTCGACGACGAGGACCCGCACCGGCGGCGTCATCGCGCCCGCCCGTCGTCGTCCGAGGTGGGCAACGAGACCACCATCGTGGTGCCGCCACCGTCGGTGTCGGTGGCCGTCAGCGTTCCCCCGACCGCCGACACGAATCCCTGGGCCACCGACAATCCGAGTCCCACACCACCTCTGGGACCGTCGCGGTCGTCGCCGTGGGCGAACGGGGTGAACAGCCGCTCCCGCTGGTCGGCGGGAATCCCGGCGCCGTGATCGATCACCCGGATCTCGCAGCGCAGTGCACCGTCGTCGGCGACCACCCGCGTCACGGTCACCCCGACGCGGCCACCGCCGTGCCGGATCGCATTGTCGATCAGGTTCGCCACCGCCCGCTCGAGCAGACCGGCATCGGTGTCGGCCCACACGTGGGAGAAGGACATCTGCACCTCCGGCGCACCGCGTGGGACCACCGCGGCCACCGCCCGGTGCAGGACCTCCACCAGGTAGGTGCGCTGCAACCGGGGGCGCACCACCCCGGCCGCGAGTCGGGTGGAATCGAGCAGATTGGCCACCAGGGCGGCGAGCTGGTCCACCGACTCCTCGACGGTCGCGAGCAATTCGGCGGTGTCCTCGGGCCCGAAGGTGACGTCGGTGCTCCGCAGACTCGACACGGCCGCCTTGGCGCCGGCCAGGGGCGTCCGGAGATCATGGCTGACCGCCGACAGCAGGGCCCGCCGCAGTTCGTCGGTGTGGGCCAGGGCCCGGGCCTCGGCGGCCTCCCCCTCCAACCGGGATCGTTGCACCGCGGCCGCGGCCTGGGCGGCCACCGAGGTCAGCACCCGCCGATCCCGCTCGCCCGGCGGTGGTCCGGCCAGCAGCAACTCGTACTCGCCATCACCGGCCGAGCAGACGGTGTCCGCCTCGTCGGTGGTGGTCGGCGGCGAGGTGCCCACCGACACCTCCACCACCGCCGGGCCTCCGTCGCCGTGACGGATCACCGACACCGCCCGCTGTTCGTACGTCTCCCGGACACGCTCCAGCAGCCCGCCGACGCCCACCCCGCCGAGCACCGCATCACTGAACATCGCCAGCAACTCGGCGTCGCGGGCCGCCCGTTGTGCCTGCACCCTGCGGACCGTCGCCGAATCGACCAGTACTGCAACCGCGATCGCGATCACCAGCAGCACCAGGATGGTGATCAGGTTGTCCGGCTCGGCGATCGTGAAGGTGAATCGCGGATCGGTGAAGAAGTAGTTGAGCAGCAGCCCGGAGACCACCGCCGACAACGCCGCCGGACCCACGCCACCGAGCATCGACACCGCGAGCACGGCGACGAAGAACAGCGCCGACTCCGAGGCGAACCCGACGCTTCCGTCGGCCAGCCAGAGCAGCCCGGTCAGGGCCAGCGGTACGGTCACGGCCGCCACCCAACTGAGCGGCCGGTGGAATCGGGTGTCGCGGATGTCGAGTCGCGACCGCCGCCGCGTCTCGTCGTGGGTCACCATGTGGACGTCGATCCGTCCGCTGTGCGAGACCACCGTGGCACCGACGCCCTCGTCGAAGATCCGCTGCCACCGGGGACGTCGCGAGGTGCCGAGGACCAGTTGCGTCGCGTTGACCCCGCGGGCGAAGTCGAGCAGGGTGGTGGGGACGTCGTCGCCGACGACGGTGTGGATGCGCACCCCGAACCCCGCGGCGAGATCGGGCAATCCGGCCAGATCCACCGGCACGCTCTCGGTGAGTCCGTCCCCGCGCACCACGTGCACCGCCACCAGTTCCGCACTCGACCGCGACGCGATCCGGCTCGCCCGGCGCAACAGCGTCGCCGATTCGGGGCCCCCGGTCAACGCCACCACCACTCGCTCCCGCGCCTCCCAGGTGTCGGTGATGGCGTGGGCGGCACGGTAGTCGGCGAGACTCTCGTCCACCCGATCGGCGAGCCACAACAATGCCAGCTCACGTAGCGCGGTGAGGTTGCCCTGCCTGAAGTAGTTGGTCAACGCACCGTCGATCCGGCTGTGCGGGTACACCTTTCCCGCGCCGAGACGCTGTCGCAGCGCCTCCGGGGCGATGTCGACGAGTTCGATCTGATCGGCCCCGCGCACCACCACGTCGGGAACGGTCTCACGCTGGGGCACCCCGGTGATCTGGGCGACGACGTCGTTGAGGCTCTCCAGATGTTGGATGTTGACGGTGGTGAGCACGTCGATCCCGGCATCGCGGAGTGCGTCGATGTCCTGCCAGCGCTTGGCGTTGCGGGATCCGGGCGCGTTGGTGTGGGCCAGTTCGTCGACGATCGCGACCTGTGGGTGCCGCGCGATCACGGCATCGAGATCCATCTCGTCGAACGCGGTGCCCCGGTACTCCATCCGGCGTCGCGGGACGGTGTCGAGACCTTCGGTCATCGCGGTGGTCGCCGCACGCCCGTGCGATTCCACGACGGCGATCGCGACGTCGACCCCATCGTCGACCAGTCCCCTTGCCTGCGAGAGCATCTCGTAGGTCTTCCCGACCCCGGGCGCACATCCGAGGAACACCTCGAGCCGCCCCCGGCCCACTGCTGACGAGGCCATGGGGCGAGTCTATCCCGCACCGGCCGGTGCGCCGGCCCTCACCGGCACACCTGGTGACCGAGCGCGAGATTCACCTCGAGCACGTCGACGCCCGGTTCCCCGAGGTAACCCCACTGCCGGCCGCTCGTGTGCGCGTCGATGATCGCCTGCACCTGGGCGGGTGTGCGGCCGGTGGCCCGGGCGATCCGGGGCACCTGCAACGCGGCATACGCCGGGCTGATGTCGGGATCGAGTCCCGACCCGGAGGCGGTCACGGCGTCGGCCGGGACCTGGGCAGGGCTGACACCTTCTCGCTGCGCGATGATCGTCCGACGTGCGGTGATCGCCGCCGCGAGCTCGGGACTGTTGGGCCCCAGGTTGCTCGCCGCCGACGCCGCCGGATCACCGGAGGCCATCGGATCGTCGGGGGCGCCGGCGACCCTGGCATGCAGAAACGAGTCGGGTTGTCCGGCCGGCACCTGCGGGTCGACCCCGATCAGCGACGATCCGACGACGCAGCCGTGCGGGTCGGTGACCGGTGATCCCTCGGCCGAGGTCGTGTCGATCCGCGACACCGCCCAGACCGCCGCCGGATACGCGCCACCGAGGAGAACGGTCACGACGACGAGCACCGCGAGTGCGGCACCGCACTGGCGGACGAAACCTGTGACAAGTGTGACCATGGTCTACCCCATTCCCGGGATGAATCGGACCACGAGATCGATCAGCCAGATCCCGATGAACGGCGTGATCACCCCGCCTGCGCCGTAGATCAGCAGGTTGCGGCCGAGGAGTCGGGACGCCGAACTCGGCCGGTAGTGCACTCCACGCAACGACAGCGGGATCAGTGCGACGATGATCAGGGCGTTGAACACCACCGCCGACACGATCGCCGACGACGCCGAATGCAGGTGCAGGATGTTGAGCGCACCGAGTTGGGGCAGCACCCCGGCAAACATCGCGGGCAGGATCGCGAAGTACTTCGCGAGGTCGTTGGCCAGCGAGAAGGTGGTCAGCGCGCCGCGCGTGATCAGCAGTTGCTTGCCGATCGCCACCACGTCGATCAACTTGGTGGGGTCGGAGTCGAGATCGACCATGTTGCCGGCCTCCTTGGCCGCCGACGTCCCGCTGTTCATCGCCATACCGACGTCCGCCTGGGCCAGTGCCGGGGCGTCGTTGGTGCCGTCGCCGGTCATCGCGACGAGCCGTCCACGCGATTGTTCGGCACGGATCAGGGCGAGTTTGTCCTCGGGGGTGGCCTCGGCGACCACATCGTCCACGCCCGCCTCGACGGCGATCGCCTGGGCGGTGAGCGGATTGTCCCCGGTGACCATTACGGTGCGGATACCCATCGCCCGCAACTGCGCGAACCGTTCGGCGATACCGGGTTTCACCACGTCGGACAGCACGATCACACCGAGGACCCGCGACGTCGCAGTGTCACCGTGTGTGGTGGTGTCTCGCCCGGCGGCGCCCACCTCGCCGATGTCCCGCCCGGCGGGGCCCAGACCGCCCGCGCCGCTCTCTGCAGTGCCACGGGTTCTCGTGTCCGGCCCGACGACGCCGCCCGCACCGGTGTCGTCGTGCACGGCGACCACCAGGGGTGTGGCGCCCTCGGCGGCCACCTCGGCCACTTGGTCGGAGACCACGCCGGGCATCGATCCGCCCACCGCTGACAGCCACCGGGAGACCGCGTCCGCGGCCCCCTTGCGGTACTGAATCCGGTTGTCGTCCAGGTCGATCCCACTCATCCGGGTCTGTGCGGTGAACGGCACCACCTCGGCGGTGGGCGTCGGGCCGTCGGGGTCGAGTCCACAGGTGGTGCGGCAGAGTTCGACGATGCTGCGTCCCTCGGGGGTGTCGTCGGCGAGGCTGCAGCGCAGGGCGATGTCGGCGAGTTCGGTGAGGGTGACGCCGGGAGCCGGGTGCAGCGCGGTGGCCCGCCGGTTGCCGAAGGTGATGGTGCCGGTCTTGTCGAGCAGCAGGGTGTCGATGTCACCGGCGGCTTCCACCGCCCGCCCCGACATCGCGAGCACGTTGTGCTGGACCAGCCGATCCATGCCGGCGATCCCGATCGCGCTCAGCAATGCCCCGATGGTGGTGGGGATGAGGCAGACGAGCAGGGCGATCAATGTGATCGGGTCCGGACTCTGTCCGGCATAGTGCTGCATCGGGCCGACGGCGATCACGGCGAACAGGAAGATCGCGGTGAGGGTCAGCAGCAGGATGTCGAGGGCGATCTCGTTGGGTGTCTTGGCACGTTCGGCGCCTTCGACGAGCGAGATCATCCGGTCGACGAAGGTCTGCCCCGGCTCGGTGGTGATCTTGACGATGATCTTGTCGGACAGGACGACGGTCCCGCCGGTGACCGCCGATCGGTCGCCGCCGGATTCCCGGACGACCGGGGCGGATTCGCCGGTGATCGCCGATTCGTCCACAGTCGCGATCCCGTCGACGATGTCGCCGTCACCGGCTATCGTCTCCCCCGCCTCGACGACGATCAGGTCTCCGACGTGCAGCTCGGCTCCGGCGACCGCGGTGATCGTCCCGTCGGCGTCGAGCCGTCGGGCCATGGTGTCCCGCTTGACCTTTCGCAGACTATCCGCCTGCGCACGGCCGCGGCCCTCGGCGACCGCCTCGGCCATGCTCGCGAACAGCACCGTGAACCACAGCCAGGCGGCGATCAGCCACGCGAACCAGGACGGGTGCCAGATCGCGAGCACGGTGGTCGCGAGGGACCCCAGGTACACGACGAACATCACCGGGTTGCGTAGCTGTTCCCGTGGGGTGAGCTTCCGGAACGTCGGCAGCACAGGGATGCTCAGAGAATCGGTGTTGCGGGCAGGGATCTTCACAGCAGGGCCTCCGCGATCGGTCCCAGCGTCATGGCCGGGAAGAAGGTCAGTCCGGCGACCAGCAGCGTGGTGCCGAGCAGCAGCACGCCGAACAGGACGCCGTGTGTGGGGAGTGTCGAGCTGACCGCCGCCGCCCGGGGAACTTGTCGCACCATCAGTCCGGCGAGGGCGAGGACGAACACGATCGGCAGGAATCGGCCGAACAGCATGACCACTCCCAGGGATGTCTGGAACCAGGTGTCGGTGACGGTGAGCCCGCCGAAGGCACTGCCGTTGTTGTTGGCCGCCGACGCATACGCGTAGAGCACCTCGGTGAAGCCGTGGATCGATCCCGGCGTGCCGGGCGGTCCGCTGTTGCCCTGGGCATCGGTGGTGGAGCCGAGCAGCACACTGATCGCGGTGCCGGTCAGCACCAGCGCCGGCATGACCAGAACCGACAGTGCGGCCAGGGTGATCTCGTTCTTGCCGATCTTCTTGCCCAGGAATTCCGGTGTCCGGCCGACCAACAGGCCGCCGACGAACACCGTGATCACGGCGAGGATCAGCATGCCGTACAGGCCCGAGCCCACACCGCCGGGAGCCACCTCGCCGAGCAGCATGTTCCACAGCACCGCGCCGCCGCCCCCGGGGGTGAAACTGTCGTGCGAGGCGTTGACCGCTCCGGTGGAGGTGCCGGTGGTGGACACGGCGAACAGGACCGACCCGGGTATCCCGAATCGCTGTTCCTTGCCCTCGAGCATCGCACCGGCCGCTGTCCCCGCGACGCCGGTGGCGTGCGCCTCGAACCACCAGGTCACCGCGAGCATCGCGGTCCAGATGGTGGCCATCACACCGAGCAACGTCAGTCCCTGCCGCCGGTCCCCGACCAGCGTTCCGTAGGTGCGGGTCAGACACACCGGGATGAGCAGCAGTGCGGCGACCTCGACGACATTGGACAGCGGCGTCGGATTCGAGAACGGGTGCGCCGAGTTGGCGGCGAGCGTGCCTCCCCCATTGGTGCCGAGTTCCTTGATCGCTTCCTGGGACGCGAAGGGTCCGACGATGCTGCGGGCATCGCGGCCGTCGAGCATCGTGTAGTCGAAGCCGGCGTGCCATGACTGTACGGCGCCCTGGGTGAGCAGGATGATCGCGACGATCACGGCGAGTGGCAGCAGTATCCGTACCGTCCCGCGGATCAGGTCGACCCAGAAGTTCCCCAACCCGGTGCCGGCCCGGCGGGCGACGAGACCCCGGATCAGGGCGATCGCGACGGCCATGCCGACCGCGGCGGACGCGAAGTTCTGCACCGCCAGACCCAGCACCTGGGTGAGGTTGGACATCACCAGTTCCGGCGAGTACGACTGCCAGTCGGTGTTGGTGACGAACGAGACCGCCGTGTTGAAGGCCATCGCCGGATTCACTCCGGGCTTCCCGTCGGCTCCCGGCAGCAGCCCCTGGAGGCGTTGCAGCAGATAGAGAAGCAGTATCGAGATCAGCGAGAATGCCAACACCGCAAGGGAATATCCCTTCCAGGTCTGCGGCCGGCGAGGGTCTATCCGCGCGATCCGATAGATCACGCGTTCCACGAACAGATCCCGGTCACCGCGATACACGCGAGCCATGTGGTCGCCGAGCGGGACATAGACGGCGGCGAGGATCACCAGGACCGTCGCCACCTGCCCTACTGCGGCCACCGTACTCATCGACTCATCCGACGGTCGACGATCGCGACGAGCAGGACACAGACGGCGAAACCGATGAACACGGCACTCACGTAGAGCACGTCGGCCACGATGCACACACTCCTCTGGGCGTGGCGATCGCCGTTCGCGATCGCCCGGACCACAGCATGTGTGCGTTTCGGTTACCCGAGCGGGTTCTTAACGCCCTTCATACGCGTCACCGCGGAATCTTGACGGCGCCTTCGCATCGGGCTCGGACAACTACAGAACGCCGACGACGGTGGTCAGTCGGTACGACTGATCGCCACACCGATCGTGCCCGACTTGCCGCGTCGGAGGAGACTCGCCCGGATCAGCAGCCACCCGATGATGCCGTACTTGCCGGAGATGAGCTTCCGTACTCGCTCGGTGCCCGCCGCATCCATGATCTCGGCGGTTCCGTCGACCGGCTGTCCGGACAGCTTCTTGCCGCGGGCGTCGCAGGCCTGCACGATCACCCGCTGATCGCGCCGAATCCGCTTGACCTTCCACGACTCGGTCTCGGTCCACATGTACATGCGGTCACCGTCGACCACCGCCCACAGCGGCGTGGACACCGGGGTGCCGTCCTTCCGGAAGGTGGTGAGCTGCACATACTTCGCATCGGTGGCTGCATCGAAGGGCCGGCTCGCATCACTGGTCATACGTCCAGGCTACCGGCCCCCACGAGCGAGAGCTCGGGTTCAGCCCGATCAGCAACCGGCCATTGGTGGTTGAGTTGAGCCGACGAGGAGCGAAGCGACAAGTCGAGTCGAAACCTCCGCCGGCCGACCTCGCCAACACAACCAGCACCAGCTACAGAGATTTCGACACGGGTCCTCGCGATGAAAGGTCCCGGATCAATCAGCAACTGCCCATTGGTGGTTGAGCCGACGAGGAGCGAAGCGACAAGTCGAGTCGAAACCCCCGCCGGCCGAGTTGCCGACGTGACCACCACCGACGTGGTCACCACCCAACGCACGCTGCGGAGATTTCGACACGGGTCCTCGCGATGCTCGGTCCCGGCTCAATCAGCAAAGAACGCGTGGCTCAATCATGGAAGACGGGTCGACTCAATCAGCAACTGCCCATTGGCGGTTGAGCCGACGAGGAGCGAAGCGACAAGTCGAGTCGAAACCTCCGCCGGCCGACCTCGCCAACACAACCAGCACCAGCTACAGAGATCTCGACACGGGTCCTCACAAAGCTCGGTCCCGGATCAATCAGCAACTGCCCATTGGTGGTTGAGCCGACGAGGAGCGAAGCGACGAGACGAGTCGAAACCTCAGACAGCCGAGTTGCCGACGTGACCACCACCGATGTGGTCACCACCCAACGCACGCTGCGGAGATTTCGACACGGGTCCTCGCGATGCTCGGTCCCGGCTCAATCAGCAAAGAACGCGTGGCTCAATCATGGAAGACGGGTCGACTCAATCAGCAACTGCCCATTGGTGGTTGAGCCGACGAGGAGCGAAGCGACAAGGCGAGTCGAAACCCCCGCCGGCCGACCTCGCCAACGCAACCACCGTCAGCTACAGAGATCTCGACACGGGTCCTCGCGATGCTGCATGCCCGTGAGTACGACCGGCCCGGTCGGATCGTCGTCGAAACGACAATCGATGAGTGCGTCGAGAATGGCCTCCAGCTCCCCCCGCATGACTTCGACGGTAGCCATACACACGTTCGAGTCAAGGACGATTTCCCCAGGTCAGTGCGTGGAAATTTCACCACAACTGCGCGGTGAACCACCATTTCCACCCACACCATTAACGCCAGTCACACGTTCGCGGCCATGTGTCCCAGCATTTGAAATGGCCAGCAGAATTCCGGCTGCTGTGATTTACATCACATCCTGCCTCATGGTCGGGGATGCGCCGCGATCGCGGCCGCCACCTTCTCTCGGATCGCACAGTCGAAGGAGTGGTCGTTGACCATACCGGCGGCCTGCATCAGCGCGAACATCGTCGTCGGGCCGACGAACCGCCAGCCCCGCTTCTTCAGATCCTTCGACAGCGCAACCGATTCCGGGGATGTCGTCATCGATCCGGGCTCATGGTCCGGGGCGGGCACGTACCGCCAGAAGAATGCCTCGAGCGAGCCCTCGGAGTCGATGAGTTCCTCGGCTCGGCGCGCATTGTTGATCGACGCCTCGATCTTGCCGCGGTGACGCACGATCCCGGCATCACCGAGCAGACGGGTCACGTCGGCCTCGGAGAACCGCGCGACAGTGGGGATGTCGAAGCCGCTGAAGGCCTTTCGGAAGTTCTCCCGCTTGGTCAAGATGGTCCGCCAGCTCAACCCGGACTGGAATCCCTCGAGGCACACCCGCTCGAACAGCGCGGTGTCGCCCGACAGCGGGAAGCCCCACTCGGTGTCGTGGTAGGTGGTCTCGGGTTCGACTGCCGCCCAAACGCATCGCGGCACACCATCGGCGCCCACAACCACCTCGACCATGACGACACTCCCTATCCGTCTCAACGCGATCCGTACGTAAACACTGCCTGTGTGAGAAGCCGCGTGGCCGGACACACCCCGCAGCCCTGCACGCTACCCATTCGCCGGCGCGCGGGACAGCCGGCAGGTCAATGGCACGCGAATGCGGCGAGGCCCCTTCCCACCGGATGTGGGAAGGGGCCTCGCCGTTCCTGAGGGCTGCTCAGATCGTTGCGGCTCGGATCAGCCGATCACCAGCGCGTCGCCGTCGGCGCTGACGTTGACCGGCACGACGTCGCCGTCGCGGATGTCGCCGGCCAGCAGTGCCCTGGCGAGCTGGTCGCCGATGGCCTGCTGCACCAGGCGCCGCAGTGGGCGGGCGCCGTAGAGCGGGTCGAAGCCTCGCTCGGCCAGCCATTCCTTGGCCTTCGGTGTGACCTGCAGTTCCAGTCGGCGCTGCGCGAGACGCTTGCCGAGCTGGTCGAGCTGGATGTCGACGATGGAGACGAGTTCTTCGGGGCTCAGCGCGTCGAAGATCACCACGTCGTCGAGACGGTTGATGAACTCCGGCTTGAACGCGTGGCGCACCGCCGCCATCACCTGGTCCTTGTCACCGCCCGAGCCCAGGTTGGACGTGAGGATGAGGATGGTGTTGCGGAAGTCCACCGTGCGGCCCTGGCCGTCGGTGAGTCGTCCCTCGTCGAGCACCTGCAGCAGAATGTCGAAGACGTCCGGGTGCGCCTTTTCGACCTCGTCGAACAGCACCACCGTGTACGGACGACGCCGCACCGCCTCGGTCAGCTGACCGCCCTGCTCGTAGCCGACGTAGCCGGGAGGTGCACCGACGAGCCGGGCCACGGCGTGCTTTTCGCCGTACTCGCTCATGTCGATGCGGACCATCGCCCGCTCGTCGTCGAACAGGAACTCCGCCAGCGCCTTGGCCAGCTCGGTCTTGCCGACGCCGGTGGGGCCGAGGAACAGGAACGAACCCAGCGGCCGGTTCGGGTCGGCCACACCGGCCCGGGCGCGACGCACGGCGTCGGAGACGGCGACCACCGCGGCCGACTGTCCCACCACGCGGTTGCCGAGTTCTTCTTCCATGCGCAGCAGCTTGGCGGTCTCGCCCTCCAGCATCTTGCCTGCGGGGATGCCGGTCCACGCCGACACGACCTGTGCGACGTCGTCGGGGCCGACCTCTTCCTGCAGCATCACGTCCTGGTCGGGGTCGGTGCCGGTTTTGGCGATCGCGGCCTCGAGGTTCTTCTCCAGCGCCGGGATCTTGCCGTACCGCAGCTCGGCAGCCTTGCCCAGATCGCCGTCACGCTCGGCGCGATCGGCTTCTCCGCGAAGGTTTTCCAGTTCCTCCTTGACGTCGCGGACCGCGTCGATGGCGGTCTTCTCCGACTGCCAGCGGGCCGAGAGCTCGTTGAGCTTCTCCTTCTGGTCGGCCAGTTCCTGACACAGCTTCTCCAGACGCTGCTTGCTCGCCTCGTCGTGCTCCTTCTCCAGCGCGACCTCCTCGACCTCGAGCCGGCGGACGATGCGCTCGACCTCGTCGATCTCGACGGGGCGCGAGTCGATCTCCATCCGCAGGCGCGACGCGGCCTCGTCGACCAGGTCGATGGCCTTGTCGGGCAGGAAGCGCGAGGTGATGTAGCGATCGGAAAGTGTTGCGGCGGCGACCAGTGCGGAGTCGGTGATGCGCACGCCGTGGTGCACCTCGTACCGTTCCTTCAGCCCGCGCAGGATGCCGATGGCGTCCTCGACGCTGGGCTCTCCGACGTACACCTGCTGGAAGCGACGCTCGAGTGCGGCGTCCTTCTCGATGTACTGCCGGTACTCCTCCAGCGTGGTGGCACCGACCAGCCGCAGCTCACCGCGGGCGAGCATCGGCTTGATCATGTTGCCGGCGTCCATCGCGGAATCGCCGGTGGCACCGGCGCCGACGATGGTGTGCAGCTCGTCGATGAAGGTGATGACCTGTCCGGCCGATCCCTTGATCTCGTCGAGGACAGCCTTCAGGCGCTCCTCGAACTCACCGCGGTACTTCGCACCGGCCACCATCGAACCGAGGTCCAGGGAGATGACGGTCTTGCCGCGCAACGATTCCGGGACGTCGCCTTCGATGATGCGCTGGGCCAGTCCCTCGACGATCGCGGTCTTGCCGACGCCGGGTTCACCGATCAGGACCGGGTTGTTCTTGGTCCGTCGGCTCAACACCTGCACCACGCGGCGGATCTCGGCGTCACGGCCGATCACCGGGTCGAGCTTGCCCTCGCGGGCGGCCTTGGTGAGGTCGGTCGAGTACTTCTCGAGTGCCTGGTAGGTCGATTCGGGGTCCTCGGAGGTCACCCGAGCACTGCCGCGCACGGCGACGAATGCCTCCCGCAGGGCCTGCGGCGTGGCTCCGACGTTGTGTAGCAGCTTGGCGACGTCGGAGTCGCCGGTGGCCAGGCCGACGACGAGGTGCTCGGTGGAGACGTACTCGTCGTTCAGTTCGGTGGCCAGTTGCTGGGCGGTCGTGACGGCCGCGATGGCCTCACGGGAGAGCTGGGGCTGGGCGCTCGAGCTGGACACCGTCGGCGCACGATCGACCATCGCCTGGGCCTGCGTGCGAACCGAGGCGGGATCGACCCCCACTGCCTTGAGGAGCGGTGCGGCGATGCCGTCGGACTGATCGAGCAGGGCGACCAGGATATGGGCGGGACGTACGTCGGGGTTGCCAGCAGCGGCCGCCGCCTGCACCGCAGCACTCAGCGCCTGCTGGGTCTTGGTGGTGGGGGTGAAGCTGTCCACTTCTGCACCTTTCTCTACGTTCTTAAGTCTCTAACGCTCAAGTATGGCGTTTCGAAGAGTCCAACGCGAGCAAGGTTGAGCGTATTTCGCTCAAGTTCGATATTCTTGGTGATCTGAATCACACTAGCGTCGCCCACCGACACCGCCACCCTGACGAGCCGCTCCCCAACGCCGATAGAGCCGACAAGAAGCGCAGCGGACGAGACGCTGCCCTTCGCTGATCGAGCCGACGAGCAGCGAAGCCGACGAGCCGCTCCCGAACGCCGATTGAGCCGACGACCAGCGCAGCCGACGACACGCCGCCCTTCGCTGATCGAGCCGACGAGCAGCGCTTCGGCGAGCCGCTCCCCAACGGTGATTGAGCCGACAAGGAGCGCAGCGACGAGTCGTGTCGAAATCTCCGCCGGCCGAGCTCACACACGCACCACCACAACCATGGGACCTCCCGGCACACCCGGGCAACCCCCAGAGTTCACCATCCGCTTCCTGGCCAACTCCCAGATTCGTGAGTACGCTCATTAATGAGTCTGCTCATTATCGTTTGATCGGAGTAGCGAGATGGCGAGTCCTCGCAGGGGAGAGCCCGGCCCACGCGAGGCGCCGTCGGTGAGCGCTCGCCGTCCTGTCGACCCGTCGCAGCAAAGGAGCACAGATGTACTACAGCAGCGGAAACTACGAGGCCTTCGCCCGCCCACTCAAGCCCCAAGGCGTGGAGAACAAGAGCGCGTGGTTCGTCGGTGCAGGACTGACATCGATGGCGTCGGCCGTCTTCATGATCCGCGACGGCCAGCTACCCGGCAACAAGATCACCATCCTCGAACGCCTCGACCTCCCCGGCGGCGCACTCGACGGTATCCGTAAGCCCGACAAGGGATTCGTCATCCGCGGTGGCCGTGAGATGGAAGACCACATGGAGTGTCTGTGGGATCTGTTCCGCACCATCCCCTCACTCGAGGTCGACGGATCGGTGCTCGACGAGTTCTACTGGCTCAACAAGGCCGACCCCAACTACTCGCTGTGCCGCGTTACCGAGAACCAGGGCCAGGATGCCAAGACCAACAACGAGTTCGGTCTCGGTGACACCGCCCAGAAAGAGATGGTCAAGGTCTTCCTCGCCTCCCGGGAGGAGATGGAGGACAAGCGGATCGACGAGGTCTTCGGCGCAGAGTTCCTCCAGAGCAACTTCTGGTTGTACTGGCGCACCATGTTCGCCTTCGAGGAGTGGCACTCCGCGCTCGAGATGAAGCTCTACCTCCACCGGTTCGTCCATCACATCGGAGGCCTTCCGGATCTGTCGGCCCTGAAGTTCACGAAGTACAACCAGTACGAGTCGCTGGTCCTGCCGATGTACCGGTGGTTGCTCGACCAGGGCGTCACCTTCGACTTCTCCACCGAGGTCACCGACATCGACTTCGCGATCGACGGAGGCCGTAAACAGGCCACCCGCATCCACTGGATCTCCGACGGCGTCGAGGGCGGCGTCGACCTCGGACCCGACGACCTGGTGCTCACCACCATCGGTTCGCTCACCGAGAACTCCGTCGACGGCGACCACCACCACCCGGCATCCCTCGACGAAGGTCCCGCCCCCGCCTGGGATCTCTGGCGTCGCATCGCTGCCAAGGATCCGTCCTTCGGCCGCCCCGACGTCTTCGCCGGCGACATCCCGAAGACCAAGTGGGAGTCGGCAACCGTCACCACTATCGGCCCGGAGATCCCCCGCTACATCGAGAAGATCGCCCAGCGAGATCCCTTCGCGGGCAAGGTCGTCACCGGCGGCATCGTCACCGCCAAGGATTCGTCGTGGCTGTTGAGCTGGACGGTGAACCGCCAGCCCCACTTCAAGCAGCAGTCGCCGGACGAGATCGTCGTCTGGGTCTATGGCCTGTTCGTGGACACCCCCGGAGACTTCGTCAAGAAGCCGATGCAGGAGTGCACCGGCGAGGAGATCACCCAGGAATGGCTCTACCACATGGGCGTTCCCGTCGAGGACATCCCTGATCTCGCGGCGACCAAGGCCAAGACGGTGCCGGTGATGATGCCGTATGTCACCTCGTTCTTCATGCCGCGCAAGGCCGGTGACCGGCCCGACGTCGTCCCCGAGGGCGCGGTGAACTTCGCCTTCATCGGGCAGTTCGCCGAAACCACCCGCGACACCATCTTCACCACCGAGTACTCGGTCCGCACCGGCATGGAAGCCGCCTACCAGCTGCTCGGCGTCGACCGCGGGATCCCCGAGGTCTTCAACTCGACCTACGACCTGCGCTTCCTGCTCAAGGCCACATCCCGCCTGCGCGACGGCGACGAGGTCGAGATCCCCGGACCCAAGTTCATCGGCAACCGGATCATCTCCACCCTCGATCACACCCAGATCGGCAAGCTCCTCACCGACTTCGGGCTGGTCCCCGAGATCGGCGAGACCGTCAAACGCGACCGCGCCGACGACGCGATCTCCTGACCCATATGTGACGGCCGTCCGGCCGATTGACAGCGCGCACCCATGCCGCGACCGACCTCCACCTCGGAGGTGGGTCGCGGCATCGCGCTTTTGGTGAGTAGCGACCGGCTGTCGACGCCAGTACCCGAGCCGAGCGCCCCGCCGACCCCCTGGGAGTCGTTTACAAACGGTTTACCTTCAGCTGTTGCGCCTCGCCTCAGATCAAATAATATTAGATCTGGCAGAGCAGCCGACCCCGCGACAATGTCAGTCCGAGGAGCCTGCCCACTTCTCCGCGGTTCGCGGAACTCACTCCAGGAGAACTCTTTTCGATGACCGAACCCCAGCTCCAGGACGCCCTCGCACGCCTCGACCGACTCGAATCGCGCGACGCGATCCGAACCGTCAAGGCGAACTACATGCAGTGGGCTGACGACAAACGACGGCTCGCAATGGGTGAGCTGTTCTGGGAGGACGCCATCTGGGAGGAACTCGACACCACCGGCACCACGCTTCCCGATGCCCGCTGGGAAGGGCGCGAGGCGATCGCCGAGATGTTCAACCAAAGCCCTGAACGCCTGTGGTTCACCGTCCACTACCTTTCCAACGAATCAATCACAGTGAACGGAGACCATGCGGTCGGGCGCTGGAAACTCCTGGAACCCTGCACTATTCGTGACGAAATAGCCGTCTGGCAAGGAGGCCACTACGTGGACGATTTCACCCGCCGCAACGGGGTATGGAAGATTTCCCATCTGCGCTTGACCCTGGACTTCCAGACCCCGTACGAGCAGGGCTGGTTGCGTATGCGCCACCTCTCCGACTCCCCCGCACAGAGCTCATGAGGTACGCGCGGTTCGACCAGTACGGCACCCCCGGCATCGGTGTTGTCACCGACGACCTCATCCAGCCGATCGCCGAGACTCTCGACTCCGTCGTCGGCGGAGCAGTGCCCACTCCCACCGGATCACCGATACCCCTTGCCGAGGTCGAGTTGCTCGCACCGGTTCCGGAATCCAGCCGCGGCGCCTTCTGCTTCGGTATCAATTATGTTGCACATCAACAGGAATCTGCCGAACACTTCTCGGCTGAGGTCCCGAATGACCCGATCGTCTTCTTCAAGACCCCGTCGGCACTGACCGGCCCCTACGCCGACATCGTCGCCGATGCCTCGCTGTCGGCGCAGCTCGACTGGGAGGTGGAGCTCGGCGTGGTCATCGGAAAAGCCGGCCGCAACATCACCCCCGACGAGGTCCGCGATCATATCTTCGGCTATACCATCATCAACGACGTCACAGCACGCGACTTGCAGAAGCGCTTCTCGCAGTGGCACATCGGAAAGAACCTCGACGCGAGTACCCCCGTCGGCCCTTGGATCGTCACCGCCGACGAGCTGTCGTTCCCACCCACCCTCGAGGTCGCCCTCAGCGTGGACGGCGTGGAGAAGCAGCGCGCGGTCACCACCGACATGATCTTCTCGATCACCCAGCAGATCTGCATCCTGAGCCGCCATGTCGAGCTCCTACCCGGCGACCTGATCGCCACCGGCACCCCAGCAGGCGTCGGATTCACCCGTGACCCTGCGGAATTCCTGACACCGGGCAAGGTCGTCGAGGCGTCCATCTCGCAGATCGGCAGCGTCGTGAATCCGATCCGCGCCCGGCTCACCGCCATCCCGATGACCTCCGCACCACCTTCCCCCCTGGCAGCCATCGAAGGAGCACGATGAACTCCGCCGTCTTCACCGAGTTCGAGACCGTCGGCTTCTACAGCCCCGCAGTCGTGACGCCCCCCGACGCCCAACTGGTGGCGGTCGCGGGCGTTCTGAGTACCGATTCCAGCGGAAATTCCATCGGCGCAGGTAATTTCGAGATTCAAATGCGAACCGTCTTCACCAACATGGCCCAGACGTTGGCCGCCGCCGGATCCTCCCTGACCGACGTCGTCAAGTTCACCACCTACCTGGTCGACCCAGACCACATCGCGGAATTCTATCGGGTTCGCGAGTTGATCTTCGCTGATCTCTACCCTGAGCGCCGCCCACCGGGCAACACCCTCCTCGTCGTCCAGCGCCTGGTCCGCCCGGAGTTCCTCGTCGAGATCGAAGCCATCGCCACCACCAATACCACGCTCCCGGAAGGCCACCCCCATGTCGGATAGCCCCATCACCCCCCAGATCGACGGTGACACCCTGACCTATCCGAGCGGCAGCCGTCTGGTCGACTCCGGACTCGTCGCCGACAACGCCGCCTCCGCAGGCGGCGGCTCCGGATCACTGGCCCGCGGCTCGGCGGCATCAGCCGGCGGAATGTGGATGGGAGTGAGCAAACTGCCGCCCGGCCATCAGTCCGCGCCCCACCACCATGAGGATCAGACCTCTATCGTCTGCATCGTCGGAGGTGCCATGCGCTTTCGCGTGCACGGACCGACCGGCCCCGAGGAGTTCACGGCATCGGCCGGACAGATCGCCGTCATTCCTGGCGGCCTCGTTCACGAGGAGTTCAACGACCTCGACACCGAGTGCGTGTGCGTCGTGACCCGCAACAACGAGAAGCCCGTCGTCCGCAACGTCTGACCTCATCGACCCATTCCCCGCCCCGACACCGCCGGAACCTTCCAGGAGCACCCATGCCCACCATTCCGCCCCTCGTCCAGGATGTCCTCGATCGCCTGGGAATCCCCGAGGCCGATATCACCACCGCACGCACCATGCCGACGGAGGTCTACACCTCCGAGGAGTTCTTCGAGTTCGAGAAGGAGGCCATCTTCGCCAAGGAGTGGCTGTGCCTGGGGCATGTGAGCCAGGTTCCCGAAGTGGGCGACTACTTCTCGATCACGGTGGGCGACGAACCACTCATCGTCACCCGCGACAAGGACCAGACCATCCGCGTGATGTCGGCAATCTGCCAGCACCGCGCCTACCCGGTGGTCCAGCCCAGCGAGCAGGGTAACACCAAGCAGTTCCGCTGCCCCTACCACTACTGGGCGTACGATCTCGACGGCCGCCTCAAGGCCGCCCCGGAGATGAAGCAGACCTGCACGATCTCCCAACTGCGTTCGGAGACAATCCTTCCCAACCTCAAGGTGGAGATCTGGTTCGGAATGATCTTCGCCAACATGGATCTGGAGGCCGAGCCGCTGGCTCCCCAATTGACCAAACTGGCCGACGAGATGGCGATCTATGACGTTGCGAACCTCGAGATCACCGCTCCCCAGGAGTTCCCCGGGCTCGAGTGGAACTGGAAAGGGATGCACGAGAACGCACTCGAGCCGTACCACACCTCGTTCGTACACATGGGCTATCACGACGTCGCACCGGCGTCGATGGCCGAGTTCGTCGAGTTCGAGGACTCCGACAACGTGATCATGCATCCGACCAACTACCGGTACATGGACGCCGGATTCAACCCGACCGGCAAGGCCATCCTGCCGATCCTCCCCGGACTCGACGACCTTCACCGGAGCCGGATCATGTTCGCCTCCGTCCTGCCCACCGTCTTCTTTGCGCTCAGCCCCGAGCAGGTGTTCTACTTCCTGATCACTCCCGAGGGCGCCAACAAGATGACCCTGCGGGTCGCGTGGCTGTTCCCTGCCGAGACCAAGAAGGCGGCAGGGTTCGACTGGGCCTTCGAGATGCAGAACGCGGTGAACCAGGTCATCAACGACCAGGACATGGTGACCAACAAGCGCATGCAGGACGGCCAGCGTTCCCGATATGCGAAACGGGGCCGCTACTCCTGGCAGGAGACGACACTCCCCCAGGTCAACCGCTGGCTTGCGTTGCGCTACCAGGCGCACGCCAAGTCTCTCGCCGACGCTGACTGAGCCACAATCCGATTCGGAAGGTTCCACCATGACTGTCGGTGATGCCAGCTCGTCCGCGGGCGCGCGCCCACTCGTCGCAGCCACCCGGACCCGGTCCGGGGCCGCACGGCCCGCGATGTCCCACCGTGCCCGGTCGGTGGTCGTCGCCACCGCCTACGGCATCGTCGCCGTCATCGCCGCGATGGTGCTCTATGAGATCGCCAAAGTCGCCTTCGGTGTCAACGACGTCACGATGCCGCACAGCTGGTCGATCCTGGCCGCCTTCGGGGACACCACCCCGACCGGGCAGATCCGTGCGGTCGCCCTCGCCGAGAACATCGCGGTGACACTGCAGCAGTCGCTTGTCGGCGTGGCCCTGGGTGTGGCCGTGGGTGCCGTCCTCGGAGTCGTCACCGCGAAGTCGGTGTTCGTGTCCCGCACGCTCACACCGGTACTCGTCGCCACCCAGACACTCCCCCTGGTCGCCATCGTCCCCGCGCTCGTCATCCTGCTCGGCGACGGGTGGTTCCCGCGGGCAGTGATCGCATCGCTCCTGGCGTTCTTCCCGGTGTACGTCGCGGTGGCACGCGCGCTCGGCGACATTCCCGTCGCCCGCCGTCAGCTGTTCGACGCATCGGGATTCACCCGGGGCAGAACGCTACTGAGCCTGGAACTGCCACTCATGACCCTGGCGGTGGCATCGACCATGCGCACCGCGACAGCACTCGCCGTGACCGGTTCGATCGTGGCAGAACTGCCCAGCGGCAGCGACCGCGGGATCGCCGCGACCATGCTCACCGCCGCGTCGTACTACCTGACCGACCCCGAAGCCCTGTGGTGTTCGGCGCTGGTGGCCATGGTCGGTGGTGTCGTCCTGGTCTTCGTGCTGTCTGCCCTCGTCACCTCCACCGCCCGCCTCCTGCTCCGCATGCCCGCCGATGGAAAGGCCGGATCATGACCTCCTCGCCCACCCGGATCGACGTCCCGCCAAGCGAATCACCACGACGATCCGATGCGATCGTGCTCGACTCGGTGACCAAATTCTACGGCGACAAGCTGATCCTCGACGGTATCGATCACGTCGTCGAGGCGGGGGCATTCGTCTCGCTGATCGGGCCATCCGGGTGCGGCAAATCCACTCTGCTCAGGATGATCGCCGACCTCGAGCCCGTCACATCCGGTGTCGTACGGATCGGTTCCCGGACTCCTGCCGAAGCCCGGCGAGACCACACCATGTCGATGGTCTTCCAGAGCCCCAACCTGATTCCGTGGCGTTCGGTTCGCCGCAATGTCGAGCTCCCACTCGAGGCGATGCATGTCGACCGGGACGAACGCCGTCGGCTCGCCACCGCCGAACTCGAGCGCGTCGGACTCGGCAACCACCTCGACGCCCATCCTCGCACGCTGTCCGGTGGGATGGCGCAACGCGCGGCGATCGCCCGGGCACTGGTCAGCGACCCGCGCATCGTGCTGATGGACGAGCCGTTCGGCGCACTCGACGAGATCCTTCGCGAACGCCTCAACTACGAGCTCCACAACCTGTGGGAGAGCACCGGCAAGACCATCGTCTTCGTCACCCACAGCATCGCCGAGGCGGTGGCCCTGTCCACCGACATCGTGGTGATGGGCCGCAATCCGGGCCGCATCCACGCCCATATGTCCGTCGACCTGCCCCGCAGACGCACCCCCGAACTGGCCGAGTCGGCCCGGTTCTTCGAGATGACCAGCGAGGTCCGCCGACTCCTTGCGAGCGCCTCATGACCGCCGCGACCGACATCCGGCCCCCGCACGCCACATCCACCGGTTCAGTTGTCGGCAGCCGAATCCTGGGGATCGGCGGCCCGGTCGTCGTCGTGCTCGGCGTCCTGGTGGCGTGGGAGATCTGGGTGGAAGCAGCGGGGATCAAGCCGTTCATCTTGCCCGCGCCGACCGCGATCTGGGCTGCGTTTGCCGAACGTCCCTCCTTCTTCCTGGACCTGGGGCTGCACACGCTCCGAGAAGCGTTGGCCGGATTGGTGTTCGGTTCGATCGCTGGTGCACTGTCTGCGCTCGCGGCCTTCCGGTCCCGCGGGCTGGGACACGCTGCCGAGGTGGCCTCGGCCGCGCTGCTGGCGCTACCCATGGTGGCGCTGGTCCCCCTGGCGAACGTGTTCTTCGGTCTGACCCCTGCCTCGCGGATTTTCGTGGTGTCCGTGGCCGTCTACCCGATCGTGCTGTCGTTTCTGCTCCGAGGTCTTCACGGCACCGATCCCGGGCTCGTCGAAGCATTCCGGTCGCTGGCGATCTCCCCGCTGAAGACCGTGCGAGACCTCTACCTCCCGTCGATGCTCCCGGCGTGCATGAGCGCCCTGCGAGTGGCCCTGCCGACTGCCTTCTCGATCGCGATCGTGGCCGAGTTCTTCGGTGGCGAACTGAACACTCTCGGCACCTTCATCAAATCTGCGGCGGTCCAGTCAAGGGTCGCCGACACCTGGGGTGCCGCCCTTGTCGCCTTCGCCTTCGCCGTGATCCTCTACCTCGGGATCTCGTTGCTCGAGCGCCGCGTGCTGCGCTGGCATCCCTCCCAGACCGGCTGAACACGCCCGTCGGCTCCTCCCGAATCTCTCCGATCCGCAAGTCCCGCATATCCACCGCCCCACCCCATGACACAACCCCAGTGAGGAAACAACCATGTCCGCATTCTGGACCAGCCGATCCAAGTCTCCCCGGCGCCGTCGAGGCCTCAAGGTCACGGGTGTCGCCGTGGCCGCGGCCGCGGCCCTGTCGCTGACTGCTTGCGGCAGTGGCGATTCCGCCGGCAGCGACGGCAAGGTCGACGTCGTCCTGGGCTGGGTGGTACAGCCCGAGTTCGCGGCCGTCTACGCCGCCGAGGCCCTCGGCTACTACGAGCAGGCCGGTTTGGATGTCACCATCAAACCCGGTGGGCCCGAGGTGAATGCCGAGCAGCTGGTCGGCGCCGGCAGCGCACAGTTCGGAGTCGACAACGGCAGCAACGTCTTTCTCTCCAACGACGTGGGCACCGACCTCGTGACGCTGGCACAGCTGGAGCAGGAGACCTCCCTGCGACTCGTGTCACGCGCGTCCGACGGCCTGCAAGGACCACCGACCTGGGCGGGCAAGCGAATCGGCGTGTGGTCGTCGGCCAACTCGCTCTACGCTTCCCTCGCCAAGCACGGTATCGACAAGAACACCGATGTCACCCTCGTCGAGCAGGGATTCGACATGTCGCAGTTCCTCAACGGGGAGGTCGACATGGCATCCGCGTACGGCTACAACGAGGTCGGGCAGATCCTGCAGGCCGGCGTCCCGTTGTCCGACCTCACGATCTACGACTATGCCGACGACAGCACCGCAACCATCGGTCTGCAGCTGTTCGGCAACGGCGACTTCGTGAAGTCCAACCCGGACAAGGCCGCCGACTTCACTGCGGCCACGATCCGCGGCCAGGTGTACTGCCGAGACAACCCTGAGCAGTGCGTCGCCTTCGTCGCCGATGCCGGAGCCACCATCGACAAGAACTTCATGCTGTGGCAGATGAATGAGGTCAACAAGTCCGTGTGGTCCACCGACGTCCCGGTCGGCACCCTCGATCGGGGGCTCTACCAGCAGACCGCCGACGTGCTCACCTCCTCTGAGGTCATCGAGAACCAGCCCGATCTCGACGCGGTCATGGGCACCGAGATCTACGATTCCGCCGTCGCCAAGCTGACCGACATCGACCTGACCAACAAGTCGTTCACGCCGAAGGAGAACCTGGTCCCGTGACCACCACCAGTACCCGCGATGTCGTCTTCACCAATGTCTACCACCCGCTGTCGGGGCAGCACTGCGACGTCGTCATGGCCGTCCCGTCACCGCCGGCGCCCGCCCCGACCATCATCGACGGCACCGACCTGTGGGCCCTACCGGGGATCTACGACGCGGACGCCCACATTCCCTTGCTTGCCTTGGGCCTGCGCCACCAGGAGGTCCACAGCCCCCGCGCGGGCGGCATCACCCACGTGAACACCGCGCTGCAGTGGCAACAACTCCGAGAGTTCAATGTCACCGCCATCGGCGAGTTCTGTTCCACCACCCGGTTACCGCGCTATATCCCCACCCTGTCGGTGGAGCCGGAAGGCACCGATGGTTTCGCGGACTGGCTCGACGCCCATGCCGAAGAGCTGCAACCGCATTGGGCCAGGGTGTGCAAACTGTACTCGCCCGACCCGAATTTTCACCGGAACATCGAGGCAGTGTGGCGAGCAGGACTGACCGCAGTCGTCTACTCCTGGGACGACGACGATCTCGAGTGGGTGTCGGCGTTGCGCGGCGGCCCACTGCATCACCGTCACGCGCGGTCGAAGACGACCACAGAGATCATGCGAACCACACCGAACGCCACCCTGCAGACCTCTCCGCACTATCTTCTCGAGCTCGTCGACGAGCATGCCGCAGGCCTGCACGTGCTGCCACCCGTGCCCGGTGGCGGAGATCGCACGTCACTGCTGGCGATGGTCGTGTCGGACATCGACATGATCGCCACCGACGACAACGCGCCGGTGCACGGCAACACCGGTCCGGGGCTGTCGAGTCAGCGCTATCTACTGTCGACGCTGTTGACCATCTCGAAGCGGGACGGGATTCCATTGCAATCGCTCTGGACCAAAGTCACCACGGCACCAGCCGAGATCTTCGGCACCTCGGAGCTCCTCGACGAGTCGGTGATCATCGTCGACCCCACCCGTCGAGTCCCCGTGGGCATGGAGACAGGGGAAGGGCGCCGCAACCCCTACGTTGGGCTAGAATTGTCCGGCGCCGTCGTCGCCATGGCGACGAACGGTCACGGAGTAGTCCTGTGACAAACGGGGGATCGACATGACGAGATCGAATTCGGTCAGATCGCGATGGTGCGGATGACCGCGCTACCACCGCCAGCTCCCAAACCGGCCCAGTCGCGCTCTGCAAACACCGTCAATCTGGATGTGGCCGAACGTCTTCGACGCGCAATAGTCAGCGGCAGCCTGGCCGCGGGCTCGCGCATCGTCCAGTCCGACATCGCCTCCCGCTTCGGGGTCAGTGTGACCCCGGTGCGAGAGGCCCTGCGTCAGCTCGAAGCGGAGGGCCTCGTCGACTTCGACGCGTTTCGCGGAGCCACCATCCACAAGACCTCGCGCGCGGAGCTGATCGAGGTCTATGAGCTCCGCAAAACGCTCATCCCATGCAGCGTTGCTGCCGCGGTGATGCTGGTATCCGACGAGCAACTCGACGAGGCCGAATCCCTCGCGAGGTCGATGACCGTGGAGATGGCTGCGAGTGACTGGGTCGAGGCCAACCGTCGATTCCATTGGCTGATGGACACCTGCGACAGCCTTCCCCGTACCCGCGCGATACTCGGCAATCTCACCGACCTGTCGACGCTGTATGTGGGTATGGCGATCGTGTCCGAGGAGGCTCGCCGAACCCGAGCCCAGGTCGACCATCTCGAGATGGTCGCCATCACACGGCGACGCGACATCGACGCCGCGGTCCGCCTCGCCGTTGCCCACCTCGAGGACACCCTGCAGTCCGCATTGAAGGCGATGGACGAATAGCACTCTGGTTCAAGCTTTCTCGTTCGATCACCACAATTTTCGCCCGTGCCTGTCCGCATCCGCGGTGGGGCGGCTCACTCCCTCCCGAAAGGCCAGGTGCCGGTACCTCATGTCCACCGATCACCGTCCGTTGCGCGTTGCCATCGTCGGTGCAGGTCCCGCCGGGATCTACGCCGCCGACGCGTTGATGAAATCCGATACCGCCAAGGACCGCGGCG
>NZ_JBSFRM010000017.1:0-9656 GCF_053589235.1 Gordonia sp. NPDC003376
GTCCCGCCCAACGAGTACGAGGCTGCCTACTATGCTGGGGTCACTACCAGCAGGTAGCCCACCAACGAGGTGGCACGAAACCTGGGGTGCTTCACCGTGAGTGTTGATGGGTTGGGGTGGCCTTCAGTGTTGATGGGTTGGGGTGGCCGTGAGTGTTGATGGGTTGGGGTGGCCGTGAGCGTTGATGGGGCGGGGAGCCCGTGAGTGCTGATTGAGCCGGGACCGAGCATCGCGAGGACCCGTGTCGAAATCTCCGGCACCTGTGGGCGCCGCGGGGCCACGTCCTCGTCGACCGGCGTTCACGACAACGAGGCCCGGAACGCTACCGTTGACCTCGTGAGCGCTTCTGTGACCGATCTGATCGACCGCCACCTCGTCGAGTCCTTCGGTGGACAACCGCAGCGGGCGTCGGTCACCTTCCTGGGCGTCGAATCCATCGATGTGGTGCGCTTCGCGGCAGCGGGGGAGATCACGTACGTGACCGTGGGTTGCGCACGACACCCGATGTCCGATCCGGGGGATATCGACCCCGATCCGGTGCGCGGGCCGCGTGCCGAACTGGTGGTCCGGCTCCATGCCGGCGTGGCCCTGCCCGGGCTGCATCGCCGGATGGCCACCCTGGCGGCGGCCCCGGCCGTCGAGGGCCTGATCCTGGGTACCGATGCGCTCCTCGACCTCGGCGAGCCATTATGGGACGGTGCGCCTTTCACCGCGTTCGTCACCGATGGTGATGTGCTGGGCGAACTCTCGCTACCGGAGCCGATGGACCCGGTCCGGTTCTTGCGGGCGGTTCCGATCACCGCCAACGAGGCGGCCTGGATGCGTCTGAAAGGTGTTGATGCACTCCGGGAAGCGTGGGTGGAGGCGGGAATCGACGTCGCCGACCCGCATCGCAGCCCGGCCACCTTGTGACCTCCGGCATCACAGCCAGTGGTGACGCCGGAACACCGCCCACAATCCGAGGCACGCGACCAGTAGCGCGATGACCACGATGAAGAATCCGGGCCGGTCGTCGGACCCGGGCATGTACTCGAAGTTCATCCCGTACAGACCGGCGACCATCGTCGGGACTGCGCCGATCGCAACCCACGCCGAGATCTTGCGCATGTCGCCGTTCTGCTGGATGCTCACCTTGGTCGCGGCGGCGTCGAGGAGTGAGCTCAGCAACTCGTCGTACTCCACGACGTGCTCGATCACGGTGGCGAGGTGGTCGGCGACGTCACGGAAGTGGCGCCGAACCTCTTTGGGCACCAAGGCATTGCCGTTGGCCGTGATCCGCGACAACGGTCCCGCCAGTGGGGTCACCGCTCGGCGCAACTCGAGCACCTCGCGCTTGAGCAGATACACCGGCTCGATGTTGAGCCAGTTCTTCTGCGTTCCGAACACCGCGCGTTCGATGTCGAGGATGTCGTCCTCCATCTTGTCGCTCACGGCCAGATAGCTGTCGACGACGAGGTCGCTGATCGCGTGCATGACCGTCGTCGGTCCCTCGCGCAGACGCTCCGGGCGCTCCTCGAGTCGGTGTCGCACCCCCGACAGATGGGTGTGGTCGCCGTGCCGGACGGTGATCACGAAGTCGGGGCCGACGAAGATCATGATCTCGCCGGTCTCGACCACCTCACTGGCCTGCTCGATCGAGTCGTGCTCGACATACTTCACCGTGCGAAGGACGAGGAACTGGATATCGTCGTAGATCTCGAGCTTGGGGCGTTGATGGGCGTGCACCGCATCCTCCACGACGAGCTCGTGGAGGCCGAAAACGTCGGCGACACCGGTCATCTGGTCATCGTCGGGGGCATGTAGACCCAGCCAGACGAATCCCTGCCCACTCTCGCGCACCGTGCGGAAGGCGTCGGCATAGGAAACCCGCTCGGGTTGTCGGACGCCGTCGATGTAGATCGCGCAGTCGACGACGGCCCGCGCGACCGGAACCGGGATACGCGGCAGCGGCCGGCGGTCGCGTCGTACGGGGATCCCGCGGCTCCCCGGGCGTAGGTTCGGGATCTGGGGCACGTGGTGGATGCTACGCGCATCGGGCCACCCCGCCGCCGTGACCGCCTCGGTTGTGACCGCGCCGACCGTAGGATCGCCTCATGTGCACCGACGCGACCGCGCACGACGCCCCCGTCAGCGCGCACGATCACCGCACCACTAGCGTGAACGCCGTGCGAAACCGTCTGCTGGTCCCTGCGTTCGCGGTCGTGGTGCTGGTGCTGGTGCTCGGCATGCTCACCGGCTGTGCGTCCACCTCCGCACCGCGCACGCTGGTGATGGGATCGGACGGGACGCCCGCGATGTCGGTGATGGCCGAGATCTATGCCGGGGCGTTGCGGAAAAATTCCGGCACCGCCGTCTCCGACGACCTGGTGATCGGCGACGACGCGCAGTTGTTGTCGACGATGGGCCGCACCGAGGTCGACCTGTTCGGCGCGTTCACCGGCACACTGCTCGCCGGGCTGGCCCCCGAACTCGCGCCGACAACCTCTGACGAGACCTACAACGACGTCAATCGTTCTCTGCCACAAGGTGTCTCGGTAGGCGATGAGACCCCGGTGACCAACACGCCGCAACTGGTGGTGGCCACCTCGCTCGCCACCTCGACCGGCGTCACCGATCTGTCCGGCTGCGCGGGATTGCCCGCCGACCTCCCGGTCGCGGTGACCGGCACCCCGTCCGACGTGACGTTGCGCGCCTTCGCCGACGCCGGTTGCCGGCTGGGAGCGGTGCAGACGCTCTCCGATCCGCAGGCGGTGGTGACGCGCGTCGCGACCGGCACCGCGCTGGGTATCCTGTCCCCGCTGCAGCTCGCCGGAGAGGATACGGCCGGCCCCGCCGCGCAGGTGCAGTCACTGCCCGCCCCGAAGCAATCACCGGGCACCAGCACCGCGGGAGCATCGGGCACGGTGCCCACAGCGGTCGGTCCCCGCGCCGAGGACCTCGTGCCCGTCTACCGCACCGCAGCCCTCGACAGCGATCAGGTCAAGACGGTCAACAAGGTCGCCGGCGAGATCACCACCGCCGACCTGGCGACCATGGCGCGCAGGGTGCAGGCGGGCGAGAAGCCCCGGGATCTCGCGCTGACCTGGCTCGGCGAGCACGGCATCTGACCGGGGGAACCGATCGGTCGCGAGCCCGCCGGGTGCTCATCCGATGCTGCGCAGTTCGGTGAACCCGGGCAGCGACCGCAGCCGGATCGCGAGATTCTGCCGCAGCGTCACCGTGGCGGCCGCACAACCATGACATGTACCGCCCATCCGGACGGTCACGACTCCGTCGACCACGTCCACCAGTTCCACCCGACCGCCATGCGAGGCGGTGTATCCACCGAACTCACCGGCCAGCACGGACCGCACACCGTCGGCGATCTCGGCATCGGCCCCGGCCTGCACCGCGTCGTCGGGGTGCCGGGCACCCGCTCCCGTCACCGGCCATCCGCCTGGCCGCGACAGCACCGTGAACAGGGCATCACGGACGGTGGGTCCATCGGTACGCGGGTCGTGCCCGATGCACAGCCGGGTGTCGACGCGGCCGGGCTGCACCCGAACCGTCTCGAGGACACCGGCGTCGACCAGCGCCCGCAGTTCGCCGGGCAGTTCCGACACCGAGACCTCGCCGTCCATCCGGATCAGACCGGGACCCACCCGCCAGCGGATCACCGCGGGATCGGCCGGGTCCGTGGGGGCGGGGAGCAGCATGACCGGTCGTTGCTGGGGTGACATCGCGCTACCCGGTGACCGCTGCGGTGATGACGTGACCGAGGTAGCCGGCAACCCAGGCGAGGACGAACATGTACGTCCAGGCGATCGCCGGCCAGCGCCACGAGTTGGTCTCACGGCGGATCGCGCCGACGGTCGACATGCATTGCAATGCGTAGACGAAGAACAGCAGCATCGCCACGATCGTCGGCGGGGTGAACACCTTCTCACCCACGTGCGGGCCCTGCGTATAGGTCATCTCGCCCAACGCCGACGCCGGGTCCTCGGGGTCCTCTGCGGCAGCGATCTGACCCAGGGTCGACACCACCACCTCGCGGGCCGAGAACGACCCCAGGATGCCGATGTCGATCCGCCAGTCGAAGCCCAGCGGGGCGAACACCGGCTCGACGAACTTGCCGATCGACGCCGCGAAGCTGTTGTCCATCACATACGAGCGGGATGCGGCCTCGCCCGCCGCGTGTGCCTCGTCGGCCGATGCCCCGTCGGCGACGGCGGCGGCCACGGTGTCGGTGCGGACCTTCTCGGCCTCCTCGGTGTGCGCGGGCAGCGACAGCAGCAGCCACAGCACGATCGAGGTGAGCAGGATGATCTTGCCGACCTTGCGCAGGAACATCCGGGTGGAGTCCCACATCATCATGAACACCGACTTCAGCGACGGGACCCGGTACGGCGGCATCTCCATGTAGAACGGCATCAGGCCGCTGCGGAGCGGTCTGGTGCGCTTGAGGACCGTGGCCGCGGTCATCGCCGAGACCGCCCCGAGCAGGTACAGCCCGAACATCACCGCACCCTGGGTGTGGACGGGGCCGAACCGGGAACCCGACGGGATCAGCATCCCGGTGAGCAACACGAACACGGGGAGACGTGCCGAGCAGGTGATGAGCGGTGCCGACATCGCGGTGGCGATGCGGTCCTTCGACGACGGCAGGGTGCGGGTGGCCATGATGCCGGGGACCGCACATGCGAACGACGACAACAGTGCGACGAAGGCCCGACCCTCGAGGCCGACGCGGCTCATCACGCGGTCGGTGAGGAATGCCGCCCGCGACATGTACCCGATGTTCTCCATCAGGGAGATCAGCAGGAACATCAGCAGGATCTGCGGGACGAACACCAGCACACCGCCGACACCGCCGATCAGTGCGGTGGAGAGGAAATCCGCCAGGATGGGTTGGGACACATGGTCGGTGACCACCGTGCCCGCCCAGCTGAAGAACTGCTCGATCCAGTCCTGGAACGGTGCCGCGACGGTGAACACCACCTGGAAGAACAAGAACATGACCACCAGGAAGGCCAGCAGGCCGGCCACCGGGTGCAACAGCAGCCGGTCGACCATCGCGGTGGCGCCGTGCCGGGCCGGCGCCCGGTAGGCCGAGAGTTCGAGCACCGATGCCACCCAGTCGGCGAGCTGGGGACCCCCGTCGTCGGGTGGCCCGACGGCCGGACGGCTCCACGATGCCGGGTCGGCGAGCAACTCGCGGATCGGTTCGAGCGTGGACTTGCGGGTCCCGATCACCGCGCGCACCGGGACGCCGAGCGCGTCGGACAGGCCCTGCGGGTCGACATGACCGCCGCGGCGTTCCATCTCGTCGGTCATGGTCAGCACGACCGCCACCGGGATCCCCAGGTTGAGGGTCTCGGCGACCAGCGACAGCGAACGCTGCAACACCGTGGAGTCGACGACGACGAGTGCGGCGTCGGGCGCGGTGGTCCCGGGGAGGCGGTCGGCCATCAGGTCCGCGACGACCTGCTCGTCCGGCGAGATGGGATCGAGACTGTAGGCACCCGGAAGGTCTTCGAGGTGCACGATGGAGGGCGAGTCGTGTCGACCCGGGTCGCCTCCCGTGTCCCCACCCGGGGCACCGGCCAGGACCGGTACCTTGCAGCGGCCGACCGACCGGGACACGGTGACGCCGGGGTAGTTGCCGGTTTTCAGTCGCAGTCCGGTGAGTCCGTTGAACACCGAGGTCTTGCCGGCGTTCGGGCTGCCGATCAGCGCGACGCGGTCGATCCGGGCGCCGGCGGAGTCGGCGTCGGGCAGTTCGGTCCCACCCGCGTCGTGGCAGTCGCTCATCCCCGGCCCCCGTCCACGGTGCCGTCAGGTACAGGTGCGCACTCGATGTAGCTCGCCTCGTGGGCCCGCAGGCAGATCTCGTAGGACATCACCCGGTACACACACGGGCTGCCGAGCGGCGCGCGACGCACTTTGACGACGTCGGTGCCGGGCACGAAACCGAGTCCGGCCAGCCGCCGGCGCACCGGGGCCGGACAGGTGTCGGCGAAGCCGGCGATCCGAGCGGATCGCCCGATCGGGAGATCCGCGACCGGGGTCCGGACCCCTTCGGATGTCGTCATCACTGCCTGCCTTTCCTGCGATGCAGGCACCGAGATCGCGCCCCGCCCTCCGATACTAGGTTCGGCTTACCTCGCAGAGGAGAGGCATTGGTCACGATGTCGGAAATGTCGTTCCCGCAGCCGGGCGAAGCGAACGAACCCGGCGCCGCGCAGGTCAGGCTTTCGACAATGCCAGCCCGGTCACCTTCGCGGTGACCCACTGATACTTCGACGCGACCAGCCGGACCCAGATGTCGAGGATCTTGGCATCGGCACCGACGAGAACGCGGGCCTTGTTCTTGCGGACCCCGTCGATGATCACGTCGGCGGCGTCCGCCGAGGACATCCGGGCGAGGTATTTGTCGAAGAAGTCGGCGGTGGCCTTGGCATCGTGGTCGCCGGAGGTGGTGGCGTTGCGGGCGATCGCGGTCTTGATCCCGCCGGGGTGCACACAGGTGACCTTGACCGGATGCTTGGCGACGATCATCTCCTGGTTGAGTGCCTCGGTGAAGCCGCGGACGGCGAACTTCGCCGAGTTGTAGGCGGCCTGACCGGGCTCGGCGAGCAGCCCGAACAGCGACGAGGTGTTGACGATGTGGCCGTCGCCGGAGGCGATGATGTGCGGCAGGAAGGCCTTGGTGCCGTTCACCACGCCCCAGAAGTCGACGTCCATGACCCGCTCGATGTCCTTGAACTCGGTGCGTTCGATCTCACCGTGGTGGGCGATGCCGGCGTTGTTGAAGATGATGTTGACGGTTCCGTAGTGGGCGACGACCGCCTGGGCGTAGTCGAGCACGGCCTCGCGTTCGGCGACGTTGAGGATCTGGCTGTGCACCGGTGCGCCGGTCTCGCGGATCAGGTTCTCGGTGACCTCGAGGCCGGACGGATTCAGATCGGAGATGGCGAGCTTCGCGCCGAGCCGGGCGAGCTTGACGGCGAGGTCACGGCCCATTCCCGAGCCGGCTCCGGTGACGACGACAACCTTGTCGCGAAAGTCCTTCATGTGCTCCCTCTTTCGGTTCGTGTGGGCGTCAGGCGCCGGTGACGGCAGGGACGTGGTCTGCGGGTGCGGGCGCAACGGCCGGGGCGTCGGCCCGGATGTCGTAGGCGTCGGCGTCGAATGTCTTTGTCGCACGCCTGAAGTCGAAGGTGAATCCCGGCCACAATGTGGTGATGTTGCCGTGCTCGTCCTTGTACCACGATCCGCATCCGCCGTTGACCCACACGCTGTTGCGCAGCTTGTGCTGGATGCCGGCGTTGTAGCGCTGCTGGGCGGCGGCGGTGACCTCGGTGCGGGTGGCGCCGAGGCGGCGGGTGGTGGCGATGTAGTCGACGAGGTAGTTCAGCTGTGACTCGATCATGTACACCATCGAGGTGTGGCCGAGGCCGGTGGAGGGGCCCACCATCAGCATCAGGTTGGGGAAGCCGTGGACGAATCCGCCCTTGTATCCCTGCATCCCGCCCTCGGCCCACACCGCGGCCAGGCTGTTGCCGCCGACGCCGACGATGTGGCCGAACACCGGCGAATCGGTGACGTGGAACCCGGTGGCCACCACCAGGATGTCGATCTCGCGCGCAGTGCCGTCGCGGGTGACGATGCCGGTCGGGGTGACGTGGTCGATGCCATCGGTGACCAGGTCGACGTTCGGGCGGTCGAGCGTGGGATACCAGTTGTTGGACTTCAGGATTCGCTTACAGCCGATCTGGAAGTCCGGGGTCACCGCGGCGCGCAGGGCGCTCTCGCGGATACCACGGAAGATGTTGGCGCGGGCCAGCATCTCGACCGGCTTGAGCGCGGCGGGCGAGTAGGTCATGCCGAACGCGATGAGCTCGTTGGAGGCGTAGATCCCGGCGCGACCCGCGGTCTGGGTCAGCGGGATGTTCTTGAACGCCCACCGCTCGAGCGGGGTGTACGGCCGTTCGGTGCGGGGCACGATCCACGGCGCGGTGCGCTGGTAGACGTCGAGCCGGCCGGCGACCTCGGCCAGTTCGGGGACGATCTGGATGGCCGAGGCGCCGGTGCCGATCACTGCGACACGTTTGCCGGTGAAGTCCACGGTGTCGTCCCAGCGGGCCGAGTGCATCACCGTCCCGGCGAACGATCCGATGCCGTCGATGTCGGGGAGGTTGGGCTCACACAGCGGTCCGACCGCGCCGACCAGATGGCGTGCGCGGTAACGGGTCTCGGCCCCGTCGGTGGTGGTGTCGACAAGCCAGTGGCGAGAGTCCTCATCCCATTCGGCGTGGGTGACCTCGCTGCCGAAGCGGGCCTTGTCGCGGACGCCGTGGGCATCGGCGACCGCGTTGATGTAGCGGTGGATCTCCGGCTGGTGTGAGTAGGTCCGCGACCACCCGGGGTTGGGGGCGAACGAGTAGGAGTACAGGTTGGACGCGACGTCGCAGGCGGCACCGGGATAGGTGTTGTCGCGCCAGGTACCGCCGAAGTCGCGGCCGCGGTCGAGGATCACGTAGTCGTCGACGCCGCTCTGGGTGAGCTTGATGGCGGCTCCGAGGCCGGAGAACCCGGCCCCGACGATCGCGATCTCTACATCATGCGTTGTCATGGAAGTCACAATAGACACCTGTTGAACAGCGGTCAATAGCTATTGACGCGAGATCAATAAGCTAGGATCGTCCCCGTGACCACAGCGAACACCTCCCGCTCCGGCCGCCGGACCCGGATGAGCCCGGAGGCCCGCCGCGACCAGTTGATCGCACTGGGAATGGCGATGGTCGACGAGAAGCCGCTCGACCAGGTGACCATCGACGCGATCGCCGAGGTCGCCGGGGTGTCGCGTGCGTTGCTGTTCCACTACTTCGCCTCCAAGCAGGACTTCCACCTGGCCGTCTTGCGTGCCCTGGGCGAGCAGCTGATCGCCTGTACCACCCCCGACGACTCGCTGGACGACCCGATCGCCATCCTGGCGAGTTCGCTGTCGGCGTTCGTCGACTACGTCAGCGATCACGGCGGCGCCTACACCGCCTTCCTGCGCGGTTCCTCGAGCGCCGACTCCGCTGTCCGTGAGGTCGCCGACGCCACCCGCTCGGTCATGGTCGACCGCGTCCTCGACCACGCTCCCGCCTTCGGCCTCGAGGTGACCCCGCGTGCGCGCGTCGCGGTGTCCGGGTGGGTGACCTTCGTCGAGGAGGTCACGATCTCGTGGCTCACCGACCCCGACGTGATGACCCGCGACGAACTGCTCGACCTCATCTGCAACACACTGCCCGCCATCGCCCTGAGCGTCGGCGGAGCGCTACCGGAGCGGTGAGTAGGCGCGGCCCGTTTCGGTGGTCGAGCCGATAGGGAGTGTGGCGACGAGGCGTGTCGAAACCTCTGTCGGCCGGGTTGCGGGCGGTACCACTTTCGGGGTGGTCGCCACGGAACGTTTGCTGCGGAGATTTCGACTCGGGTCCTCGCGATGCTCGGTCCCGGCTCAATCATCAAGTGCGGGTTGGTGGTCGAGCCGATAGGGAGCGTGGCGACGAGGCGTGTGGAAACCTCTGTCGGTCGGGTTGCGGGCGGTACCACTTTCGGGGTGGTCGCCACGGAACGTTTGCTGCGGAGATTTCGACTCGGGTCCTCGCGATGCTCGGTCCCGGCTCAAT
>NZ_JBSFRM010000017.1:9754-84606 GCF_053589235.1 Gordonia sp. NPDC003376
CGGGTCCTCGCGATGCTCGGTCCCGGCTCAATCATCAAGTGCGGGTTGGTGGTTGAGCCGATGAGGAGCGGAGCGACGAGGCGTGTGGAAACCTCTGTCGGTCGGGTTGCGGGCGTTGACTCGGGTCCTCGCGATGCTCGGTCCCGGCTCAATCATCAAGTGCGGGTTGGTGGTTGAGCCGATGAGGAGCGGAGCGACGAGGCGTGTGGAAACCTCCGCAAGTACGGGTTGATGGTTGAGCCGATGAGGAGCGGAGCGACGAGGCGTGTCGAAACCTCCGCCGGCCGACGTCGGATGGTGAGCACCTCGGAGGTGGCGCCACACCTTCGGTGAGTGAACTGTCGAGGAGCGTAGGGCTGAACCCCCTTGAATCCGACGGCAGAACGGGCGGGGCAAGCGAATCGCCTGCCCCGCCCGTTCTCGTCAGTGAACGTCTCAGATGTCCGTCGGCGCGAAGGCCCCGTCGATGATCTCCTGCTGCTCGACGGCGTGCACCTTGCTGGAGCCCGACGACGGTGCCGACATCGGGCGGCGCGACAGGCGACGCAGTCCCTTGAGCAGGTCCGGCAGCAGCTCGGGCAGCCACAGACCCAAGAACGGCCACGGACCCTGGTTGGCCGGCTCCTCCTGGACCCACACGTAATCGGTCGCGTTCGGGTACTGCTCGAGAGTGGCGCGTAGGCGTCGGTGCGGCACCGGGTACAGCTGCTCGACGCGGACGATCGCGATGTCCTCGCGGCCCTCCTTCTCACGGCGGGCATCGAGCTCGTAGTACAGCTTGCCGCTCACCAGGAGCACACGCTTGACCTTGTCGCGGTCGGCGGTGCCCTTCTCGAAGCTCGGGTCGTCGATGACCGACCGGAACTTGTCGTCGGTGAAGTCCGACAGCGGGCTGACGGCGGCCTTGTTGCGCAGCATCGACTTCGGGGTGAAGACGATCAGCGGGCGGCTGATGCCGTCGAGCACATGCCGACGCAGCAGGTGGAAATAGCTGGCCGGGGTGGACGGCAGCGCCACGGTCATCGATCCCTCGGCACACAGCTGCAGGAACCGCTCGATGCGGCCCGAGGTGTGGTCGGGGCCCTGGCCCTCGTGGCCGTGCGGCAGCAGCAGCACCACGTCGGAGAGCTGACCCCACTTGGCCTCGCCGGAGCTGATGAACTCGTCGATCACCGACTGTGCGCCGTTGACGAAGTCACCGAACTGGCCTTCCCACAACACCAGCGCGTCCGGGTTGCCCACCGAGTAGCCGTACTCGAAGCCGACCACCGCGTACTCGCTCAGCGGCGAGTCGTACACGCGGAACAGGCCCATCGACTCCTCGTCGCCGTCGATCGGCTGCAGGTGGTTGAGCGGGGTGTACTCCGACCCGCTGTCCCGATCGATCAGGACCGAGTGGCGCTGGGTGAAGGTGCCGCGACGCGAGTCCTGACCGGACAGGCGCACGGTGCGGCCTTCGAGGACCAGCGAACCGAAGGCGAGCAGTTCGGCGAACGCCCAGTCGACGCCACCCTCCCGCGACATCTCCAGACGGCGCTTGAGGACCGGCTTGACACGCGGGTGCGGGGTGAATCCCTCCGGGGTGTTGCCGAAGGCGTTGCCGATCGTCTCCAGCACCGTCTTGTCGACGGCGGTGACCAGCTTGGTCGGCAGCGCCTGGTCGGCCTCGACCGACTCACTGGGCTCCGGATGGTACTTCTCGAGTTCCTTGACCTCGTTGAACACCCGCTCGAGCTGGCCCTGGTAGTCGCGCAGGGCGTCCTCGGCCTCCTTGGTGGAGATGTCACCACGACCGATCAGGGCTTCGGTGTAGGACTTACGGACACCGCGCTTGGTGTCGATCACGTCGTACATCGCCGGCTGGGTCATCGACGGATCGTCGCCCTCGTTGTGTCCGCGGCGGCGGAAGCAGACGAGGTCGATCACGACGTCCTTGCGGAAGGCCTCGCGGTAGTCGACGGCGAGCTTGGCGGCCCAGACGCAGGCCTCCGGGTCGTCGCCGTTGACGTGGAAGATCGGCGCGCCGATCATCTTCGCGACGTCGGTGCAGTACTCGGTGGAGCGCGAGTGCTCAGGTGCGGTGGTGAACCCGACCTGGTTGTTCACCACGATGTGCACGGTGCCGCCGGTGCGGTAGCCGGGCAGCATCGCCATGTTCAGGGTCTCGGCCACGACACCCTGGCCGGCGAATGCGGCGTCGCCGTGCAGCATCAGCGCGAGGATCTTGAACTGATCCTCCTCGTCGAGCAGGTCCTGCTTGGCGCGGACCAGACCCTCGAGCACCGGGTCGACGGCCTCGAGGTGGCTCGGGTTGGCGGTCAGCGACACGTTGATCTCGTTGTCGCCGAACATCTGGTAGTACTTGCCCTCGGCGCCGAGGTGGTACTTCACATCACCCGAACCGTGCGCCTGCGACGGGTTCAGATTGCCCTCGAACTCGGTGAAGATCTTCGAGTACGGCTTGCCGACGATATTGGCGAGAACATTGAGGCGCCCGCGGTGCGGCATGCCGATGACGACCTCGTGCAGCTTGTGCTCGGCGCCCTGGTCGATCACGGCGTCCATCATCGGGATCACCGACTCGGCGCCTTCGAGCGAGAAGCGCTTCTGGCCGACGTACTTGGTCTGCAGGAAGGTCTCGAACGCCTCGGCCGCGTTCAGCTTGCTCAGGATGTACTTCTGCTCGGCCACCGGCGGCTTGACGTGCTTGATCTCGACCCGCTCCTGCAGCCACTTCTGCTGCTCCGGCTCGAGGATGTGGGTGTACTCCACACCGACGTGGCGGCAGTAGGCGTCGCGGAGGATCGACAGGACGTCGCGCAGCTTCATCTTGTCCTGGCCGTGGAAGCCGCCGACGTTGAAAGTGCGGTCGAGGTCCCACAGGGTCAGGCCGTAGGTGAGGACGTCGAGGTCGGGATGGCTCTTGCGCGCATCGCTGTCCATCATCAGCGGATCGATGTCGGCCATCAGGTGACCGCGGCTGCGGTATGCGGCGATCAACTCGAGCACGCGGGTCGACTTGTCGACCAGTCCGGCGGGGACGTCCCGGCGCCAGCGGACCGGCTCGTAGGGGACGTGGAAGGCGGTGAAGATCTCGTCGTAGAACGCGTCGTCGAGCAGGAGGTGGTGGATGGTGCGCAAGAAGTCGCCCGACTCCGCGCCCTGGATGATCCGGTGATCGTAGGTCGAGGTGAGGGTCATCAGCTTGCCCACGCCCAGCTCGGCGAGCTGCTCGTCGCTGGCGCCCTGGAACTCGGCCGGGTACTCCATCGCGCCGGCGCCGATGATCGCGCCCTGGCCCTTCATCAGGCGTGGCACCGAGTGCACGGTGCCGATGGTGCCCGGGTTGGTCAGCGAGACGGTGACACCGGCGAAGTCCTCGGCGGTGAGCTTGCCGTCACGGGCACGGCGGACGATGTCCTGGTATGCGGTGTAGAACTCCGCGAAGCCCATCGACTCGCAGCTCTTGATGGCGGCGACGACGAGCGTGCGGTTGCCGTCCTTGCCGACCAGGTCGATGGCCAGACCGAGGTTGGTGTGGGCGGGGGTCACCACATTGGGCTTACCGTCGACCTCGGCGAAGTGACGGTTCATGTTCGGGAACGACTTGATCGCCTGGACGATCGCGAATCCGAGGATGTGGGTGAAGCTGATCTTGCCGCCACGGGTTCGCGACAGGTGGTTGTTCACCACGATGCGGTTGTCGATCATCAGCTTCGCCGGCACCGCGCGCACGCTGGTCGCGGTCGGGATCTGCAGCGACGCCGCCATGTTCTTGGCGATGGCGGCGGCCGGTCCGCGGAGCACCGCAGTGGTGTCCTCGGTCACGCCCGGGGTGGTGGTCGGGGCCTTGGCCTTGGCGGTCTGTGAACGGGCCGAGCCGTCGCGGCTGGCGACGCTCTGGCCGGAGGCGGCCTTGGTGGCCGACGACTCCCGGGCCGGGGCCTTGCGGGTGGCGGTGTGCGGGGCGGGACCCTGGTCGAGGGTGACCGGGCGAGACTTCTTCGGCTCGGCGGGGGCGGACGGAGTGGTGGACGGCTTGGTGCCGTTGGTGCTTGCCGCGGGGGCGGGGGTGGAACCCGGTGCGGTGGCGCCGCTGCCGCCGGGCTTGTAAGTCTTCAGGAGGTCATGCCAACTCGGATCCACCGAGTTCGGATCCTTCAAATACTGCTGGTACATTTCCTCGACCAGCCATTCGTTTTGCCCGAAGTCGGTTTCGGATGTCGAACTGCTCACAGCGGTTTCTCGCCTCAATTCCCTCTGGTGCCGGGTCGCCAACTCACGCCGAAAGTCTCTTGTGAAGACAAGTCGTGAACCACCTGAAGATGGTACGCGTCCGACGTCTGGTCCGCGGCGGGCAGTCCTCCCAGCCGTCCACTGCGATGGAGATCACTGCGCGCCGCGCCGTCCGCGCGGGTGCCGAGGCCGTCGACCACCTCATCGGGTGGGGTCCTCGGCCCACGACCGACCGCCCGTGCCGGGATCGACACCTGCATCCCAGAACGCGCGGTACCTTCCACCCAACGTGATCAGCTCGTCGTGTGTTCCCGACTCGACGATCCGGCCGTCGTCGACCACCATGATCCGATCGGCGCGGGCCGCTGTCGCCAGCCGGTGCGCGACGATCACCGAGGTGCGCCGGCGGGTCACCGCGGCCCCCGCGGCCAGCACCGTCGCCTCGGTCGCCTGATCGAGGGTGGCGGTCGCCTCGTCGAGCAACAGCAGATCGGGTTCGACCAGTTCGGCGCGCGCCAGGGCGATCAGCTGCCGCTGCCCCGAGGACAGGCCCTGCCCGCGTTCGCCGACGGGATGACGCATGCCGCCGTCGAGTCCGGCGATCATCGAGGTGGCCCCGACCGACGCCGCCGCCGCCGTGATCGCGTCCCGATCCGCGTCGGGCCTGCCGTAGGCGATGTTGTCGGCGACAGTACCGGTGAACAGATGTGGTTCCTGCGGGACCAGGCCGATGTGCCGGCGGTATCCCTCGAGGGTCAGCTCGCGGATGTCGGTGCCGTCCATCCGCACCGAACCGGTGGTCGGGTCGTAGAAGCGGGCGAGGAGTTTGACGATGGTCGACTTGCCCGCGCCGGTCCGGCCGACCAGGGCCAGCGATGAACCGGGCGGGATGTGCAGATCCACCCCCGACAGCGCGTCTCGTGCCGCGCCGGAGTAGCGGAAGCCGACGCCGTCGAGTTCGGCGTCGCCGAGGAATCGGGTGGCACCGGGATCGCGGGCGTCGGGGCGCACCGCGACGGTGGTCTCGGTCCGCAGCAGATCCCCGATCCGGCGCAGGCCGACCGCGGCCTGCTGGTAGCCGTCGAACACCTGCGACAGCTGCTGGACCGGACCGAACAGCAGCGACAGATACAACAGGAAGGCGATCAGCGTGCCCGCCGACAACGAGCTCGTCGCGATCTGGTGGGCGCCGATCGCGATCGCGACCGCGGCCGCGAGGTCACTCATCAGTGTGATGAACGGGAAGTAGATCGAGATCGCGCGCTGGGAGGTCATCCGGGCCGCCACCCAGTCGCGGGTGCGTGCGGTGAACCGGTACAGGGCGACGTCGGTGTTGTCGTAGGCCTGGGTGGTCTTGAGTCCGGCGATGTTCTCCTGGAAGTCGGCGTTCACGGTGCTGATGAGTTCGCGGGATCGGGTGTAGGCGCGCGCGGCGATCCGCCGGAAGATCACGGTCGCGGCGATCATGATCGGAAACACCGGCAGGACGAGCATCCCGAGGTCGAAGCTGGTCACCAACAGTGCTGCGGTGACGCCGACCAGGGTGAGCACGGCGACGATCGCGGTCGACAACCCGGTCTGCAGGAACGTCGAGAGCGCGTCGACGTCGGTGGTCATCCGGGTCATGATGCGGCCGGACAGTTCGCGCTCGTAGAAGTCGAGGCCGAGCCGTTGGAGATGCGCGTAGCTGCGGATTCGCAGGCCGAACAACACCCGTTCACCCGCACGGGTCGAGTACAGCGTCATCGCCGCGGTGGCGACCCAGCCGATCGCCACGGTCACCAGGCCGATGCCGGTCGCGATGAGCAGTGTGCGTTCGTCGGAGCGGGTGGCGGCGTCGATCACCGTGCGGGCCAGTCCTGGGAACACCAGTCCGGTGAGGGTGTCCACGGTGATGGCCACGATCGCGACCGCCATCAGCAGACGTACCGGGAGCAGCAGCGCCCACAGCGAGAACCGTGGGTTGTCGGCGCGCATGGCCGCGACGTCGACCTGCGGGTCCTCGTCGGCGGGGGGCAGGGCCTCGACCGCGGCGAGTACCCGGGGTGTGGCCGGCATCGAACCGAGCGCACCGGACACCCCGCCTCCGCGTCCACCGCGTCCACCACCCGCACCACCCGCCGGTGTCGGAGTGGCGCGGGAGATCCGCTCGGGGGCGTCGGGAACCTCGTCGGGCCACAGTGCCCGTTCCAGTTCGGCGGTGGGTTCCAGGGTGACCGGCACCTGCGGCTGCTCGGGGCGGCCCGGCGAGAGGAGGGTCCGGAACTGCGGGCAGCGGGCGTCGAGTTCGGCGACGGTCCCGATGTCGACCAGCCGCCCCTCGTCGAGGACGGCCACGCGGTCGGCGAGCATCAGCGTCGACCGGCGATGCGCGAGCACCAGCATGGTCGGCCTGGTTGTTGTGGTGGTTGCATGGACCCCGTTCACACCGGTCGTCGGCGAGGCGGCCGGGCCGGTGTTGCGCAGCCCGCGCAGGATGCGGCCCTCGGTGGCGGCGTCGACGGCCGACGTGGCGTCGTCGAGGATCAGGACGCGGGGCCGCGCGTAGAGCGCGCGGGCCAGCGCGATCCGCTGGCGTTGCCCGCCGGACAGGGTGAGACCGCGTTCGCCGACGACGGTGTCGAAGCCGTCGGGCAGCGCTTCGATGAACTCCAGGGCGTCGGCGGCCTCCGCGGCGGCCCGCAACCGGGGGTCGGCGGCGGCGGTACCCGGTTCGCGGGGTTCGCCGAGTGCGATGTTGATCGCGATGGTGTCGGAGTAGAGGAACGGCTCGTCGAACACCACGCTCACCGCGCCACGCAGTGCGGCGGGCGAGAGGTCGCGGAGGGGATGTGCCCGCGGCGAGCCGGTTGCACCGGTTGCGGGTTCGATGAGGGCGATCTGCCCGGCATCCGGGCGCCGATACCGGGCCACCAGGTCGGCCAGCGTCGACTTCCCCGACCCGGGCGGCCCGACCACGGCCACGCATTCACCCGGCGCGATCTGCAGGTCTATGCCGTCGAGGACGGTGCGTCCGTCGTGGGCGAGGCCGACGTCGGTGAGGTCCACCCCGAGCGGCCCGTCGGGGAGTGTGCCGGTGGCGGTCTCGTCGGGGTCGGTCGGTGCGTCGATGACGTCGTAGACACGTTCGACGGCGGCCCGGGCCAGCTGACCGCTGACCACGAGGTTGGTCAGGAGCCGGGCGAGGGCGGTCATCGACGTGACATAGGTGGCGAAGGCCAGGAAGGTGCCCGCGGTGATGGTGCCGTGCAGCGTCAGGTATCCGCCGACGGCGATCACCGCGACCATCCCGAGTTGCGGGATGGCGGCCATGGTGGGTGCGAAACGGGCATTGATCTTCCCGGCGCGCAGCCGCTTTCCGAACAGGTCGCGCCCGAGCCCGACGAGCTCGTCGACCGCGCGGGACTCCTGGCCGAACCCCTTGACCACGCGGACACCGGTGACGGTCTCCTCGACGTGCTGGGCGACGTCGGCGGCCGCCTGCTGCGCCGACCAGGTCGCGGCGAAGAGCCGACGACGGTTGCGCACCACCGACAAGGCGACCAGCGGCAGGATGGCCAGGGCGATCAGGGTGAGCAGGGGTGACAGGTAGGCCATGATGCCCAGCGCGATCACCACCTGCACCGCGGCGCCCGCCGACAACGGGACCATCGCGAGCAGGCCCTGCACGATCTGCAGGTCCGAGATCGAGCGGGACACGATCTGACCGGTGCGGATCTGTCCCTGGCCGGCTCCGTCGAGATGAAGGATCGTGTGCAACAGCCGCAGCCGCAGCGAGTTCTGGACCTCCACCGACAACCGGCCCGCGGTCAGGCGCCGCCCGAACTGGCAGGCATAGCGCACCAGCGCGAGTCCGATCAGCAGCGTGACGATCGCCGAGATGGTCAGTCCGGTACTCGCCACATCCGGGTGGGTGGCGCGGTCGAGGGCGGCCTTGGACAGCAGCGGTGCCACCAGGTCGACGGCCACCGCGATCAGGGTGACGGTCAGGGTGATCGCCACCAGCCGTCGGTGGTGCCGGCAGTCTGCGGCGAGCCGGCGCAGCCAGCCGGTGGTCGGTGGTGCGGTGTCGCCGTCGGGGTCGCGGGCGACTCGGACCTCGGTGGTCCGGGTGTCCGGAAGGGACCGGGTCACTTCTTCCCGGTCGGCAGCCCCGGTTCGGTGATCACGGAGCCGTCGATCGTCCAGTGCGCCGGAGCCGGGCCGAATGCCTCACGGGCGTTGGCGATCACGCGTTTGCCGAGCGCTCGATTCCCGGCGCCGCCGATCACCGCACCGATACCGGCCGGCAGTACCCGCCCGATCAGCACGGGTGCACGTTTGAACGCGTACTTCTTGGCGACCCGGTTGACGAGTGTCCGGTTCAGTGAGGTGAACGATCCGCCGGGGACCGCCGCCCCACCGAGCCGGCGCAGCGCACCGCCCTGCGTACCGACCACCTTGCCGAGCCGGGCCAGACCTTCCTCGCCGAGGGCCACGGTCAGCACCAGAGTCTTGCGACGTTCCACCTCGTGCACACCGATGCCGTGCACCTCGGCGACGGCCAATGCGAGCAGCGCCGACGCCTCCAGGAACAGGGCGGTCTCGCCGGTCACCGCGCCGAGGGCGGTGAGCGTTCCCACCCCGGGGATGGCCGCGGTGGCACCGACGGCGCTGCCCGATCCGGTGACCGTGGTGAGGTAGCGCTTCTCGAGTCGGGTGATGATCTGCGCGGGGGACTCGTCGGGGTACTTGTCGCGCAGTGCGCGCACGTACTTCGCGACGGCGGGTGCCTGCAGGCGCTGCGCCTTGTCGAGCAGGTTGCCGGTGACCTGGACCGTCTTGGACGACGGGGCAGACGATTCCTGAGCGCTCATGCGGTGGGGACCCAGTTCTGTGCGGGCACGATCTCGACGGGTCGTGGCGGGGGTGGGGGTGTGCCGTCTCCGAACGGAGAACCGCCGAGTTCCTGACGGTGATGCGGGGTCAGCCAGTTGCGCAGGTCGGGGCCCAGCGGGACGACGCCGGTCGGGTTGATGTCGCGGTGGACGATGTAATAGTGCTGCTTGATCTGGGCGAAGTCGGTGGTGTCGCCGAAGCCCGGGGTCTGGAACAGGTCACGCGCATAGGCCCACAGGACAGGCATCTCCGACAGCTTCGTGCGGTTGCACTTGAAATGGCCGTGATAGACCGCGTCGAAGCGGGCCAGGGTGGTGAACAGCCGGATGTCGGCCTCGGTGATCGTGTCGCCCACCAGGTACCGCCGGGTCGACAGGCGTTCGGAGAGTTCGTCGAGCTTGGTGAACAGCCGCACGTAGGCCTTGTCGTAGGCCTCCTGGCTGCCGGCGAATCCGCAGCGGTAGACCCCGTTGTTGACCTCGGTGTAGACGCCCTGGGCGACCTCGTCGATCTCGGCGCGCAGGTGTTCGGGGTAGAGCTCGGGGGCGCCGGGCCGGTGGAACTCGGTCCACTCCAGCTCGAAGTCGATGGTGATCTGCGGAAAGTCGTTGGTGACCACCTCCCCGGTCGCGACCTCGACAACGGCCGGGACGGTGATGCCCTTGGGGTAGCCGGGGAATCGCTTCTCGTAGGCGTCCTTCAGTCGGGGGATGCCCAGCACCGGGTCGACGCCGCCCGGGTCGAGATCGAATGTCCACGAGTCGGCGTCGTGGGTGGGGCCGCACAGGCCCAGCGAGATGGCGTCCTCGAGACCGAGGAGGCGACGGACGATCAGCGTGCGGTTGGCCCATGGGCAGGCGCGGGCGGCCACGAGCCGGTAGCGGCCCGCCTCGACGGGGTACCCGTCGCGGCCGTCGCGGGTGATCCGCGTGGTGATGTACTGCGTGTCGCGGACGAACTCCTGGCCACCGGTGACATAGACGCCCTGGCCGGTGGGTGTCTCGTCGCGGGTGTTGGTGTCATGGGCCATGCGTTCCACAGTAGTGAAGGAATCCGACACATGGCCGGATCCGTGGGGCCACTTGGCGCAGCTTCTTCGGAGCGGTATATTCCACATGGAATATTTCGTTTGGAGCAAGGGGGTGTCGTGTGAGCAGGCGACCGCTGGCGCCGATGGCGATCCTGGTCCTCGGGCTCGTGGGCGAGCGTCCGATGCATCCGTACGAGATGGTCCAGACCGCCCTCGAACGCAAGGAGGACCGGCTCGCGCGGTTCCGCCCCGGGACGCTGTATCACGCCGTCGACCGGCTCGCCGCCGACGGACTGATCGAGGTCCACGAGATCCGGCGTGAGGGCAACCGGCCCGAACGCACCGTCTATGCGATCACCCAGGCGGGCATCACGGCCCTCGCCGAGGGCCTGGAACTCGTCCTGGGACGACACCCCGTCGAGTACCCCGAGTTGTATCTCGCCCTGGCCGAGGCGCATGCGTTGCCGCGTGAGCGCGTCATCGAACTCCTCGCGCTCCGGGTGGACGCCATGCGTGCCGACCTCGGCGATGCGGTCGACTCCATCGAACAGGTGCGGGCGCAGGGGAAGCCCGAGATGTTCGTCCTCGACGGCGGCTGCCGGATCGCCACCCTGCGTGCGCAGGTCGAGTGGGTGGAGGACCTGCTCACCCGACTGCGTGAGGGCACCATCGAGTGGCTCGACGACCCCGGTTCTCCCTATTCCCAACCACATTCGCCTTCCGAGGCCGAACGGCCCGCGAACCAGAAAGCCTGAACCCATGACCTTGCCCACCTTCGCGCCGGTGACCAACCGGCCCTGGTTGTCGCTCATGGCGTTGTGCGTCGGATTCTTCATGATCCTCGTCGACGTGACCATCGTCGCCGTCGCGCAGCCCCAGATCCAGGTGGCCCTGCACACCGATGTCAACGGCGTCGTCTGGGTCACCAGCGCCTATCTGCTGACCTACGCCGTCCCCCTGCTGATCACCGGTCGACTCGGTGACAAATTCGGACCCAAGCGCGTCTACCAGGTGGGCCTGCTGGTCTTCACCGCGGCGAGTGTGTGGTGCGGATTCTCCACGAGCATCGGCGAACTCATCGCCGCCCGCGCCGTCCAGGGCGTCGGTGCGGCCTTGATCACCCCGCAGACGATGGCGCTGATCACGCGCATCTTCCCGCCGGAGAAGCGCGGCGCGGCGATGGGTGTGTGGGGGACCGTCGCCGGCGTGGCGACTCTGGTCGGCCCGCTGCTCGGCGGGGTGCTCACCGACTCCCTGGGTTGGGAGTGGATCTTCTTCGTGAACCTGCCGGTCGGCATCATCGGCCTGGTCCTGGCCGCCACCCTGGTGCCCGACGTCGAGACCCATGACCACCACTTCGACTGGATCGGTGTGGTGCTGTCGGCGGTCGGCCTGTTCGCCATCGTGTTCGGCATCCAGGAGGGCGAGACCTACAACTGGTCCGGCTGGATCTGGGCGCTGATCGTCGGCGGTGCGGCCGTGATGATCCTGTTCGTCTACTGGCAGGCCAGGATGCGCAACGAACCGCTGGTGCCCCTGTCGCTCTTCCGGGATCGCAACTTCACCCTGTCCAACCTCGGCATCGCCTCGATGGGCTTCGCGATCTCCGGACTGATGATCCCCACCATGTTCTTCCTGCAGCTCGTCGGCGGGATGTCGCCGACCCGCTCGGCGTTGATGATGGTGCCGCAGGCCCTGCTCACCGGCATTCTGGCGCCGATCGTCGGTCGGGTCCTCGACCGCACGCATCCGAGCGCGATCATCGCGAGTGCCCTCCTGCTGCAGGCGATCTCGGTGGGCTGGCTCGGACTCATCACCCGGCCCGACACACCGGTGTGGGAGCTGATCATCCCGCTGTGCCTGATGGGCGTCTCGTCGGCCGGTATCTGGGCACCGCTGGCGGCCACCGCGACCCGCAACCTGCCCTGGTATCAGGCCGGCGCCGGTGCCGGCGTGTACAACACCACGCGGATGATCGGTTCGGTCATCGGTGCGGCAGCGGTCGGCGCGATCATGCAGACCAGGCTGGCCGCGGAACTTCCCGGGGTGGACACCACCGAACACTCCGACACCGTCGGGCAGCTGCCGGCGATGATCCGCGAACCGTTCGCGACGGCCTTGGGACAGTCCCTGTACCTGCCGGCGCTGGTGCTGTTCGTCGGGGCGATCGCCACCCTGTTCCTCAAACGACCCGCGCACCAGTCGGCGCCCGGGTCCGCGGCCGGCCGGCTCGCGGAGGGAGAGGTCGAGGAGGCGGGCGCTGCCTGACGGCCGTCAGATGAATTCGCGGAGGACCGGTTTCGAACCGTCGTGGAATCGGCTGAACCGGAAGGGTGTGGGGTCGACCGACGGTGTCTTCTCCGCGATGAGTTCGGCGGCCAGCTTCCCCGCACCCGGTCCGAGTGCGAACCCCTGGGCGGTGTGCCCGGCGTTGACGAACAGCCCGGGGATCTCGGGGATCTCCGACACCACCGAGGTCGAGTCCGGGGTGGCCTCGATGACCCCACCCCAGCGTTCGACGACGCGAGCCGAGCGGAGACCGGGATAGAACTCCCGCACATTCGCGATCGTCGCATCGACCTCCTTGCGCAGGGATCGTGCGGTGAGGACCCGACCCGTCTCGAAGGGGCTGATCTCGTCGTTGCGCCAACGCCGCGGCCGGCGCAGCGACGCGGGCAGGTCGCTGCCGGCGACCACGGTGAGAATTCTCGGCCCCGGGGCGCGCACCGTCTGCACCATCGACGGGAAGAACGCCCGGGCGACCGCGAGACTGTCGGCGACGATCGGGGCCGCGTGCTTGGCCACACCGATCGTGTAGGAGCCGTCGAGCTGCTCACGCCAGGCGATCGGGCCGCCGGCTCCGGCACCCGGTCCCGCGGTCCCTCCACCGCCGAGGCGGACCAGCGGCGACGCGATCAGCTGCGACGGATAGTCCACGCCGAGGTTGCCGAGGAACAGTCGGGTCCATGCACCCGTGGCGACCACGACGCGAGGTGTACGCACCTCACCGCGTTCGGTGACGACGCTGTGCACGGCACCGCCTGCCGTCTCGATCCCGCGCACCGCCACCGGTGCGAACACCGACACGCCCTCCGCGCGGGCGCCCTGCGCGATCAGCGGCACCGCATGGGTCGGTTCGGCGGTGCCGTCGGAGGGGTGGTGGAGGGCGGCGACGAAACGTGCGCTCGCACCGGGGATCACCGCATCCAGTTCGGCGCCCCGGATCACCCGGGCGTCGATGTCGTCGGGGAAATGTTCGGTGGCATGTGCCAGCCACCCGCCGAGTTCGTCGACCTCCGGCTCGCCCTCGAGCAGCAAGGTGTTGCCGCTGCGGCGGGCGGTGATGTCGAACCCGAATCGGTCGGCATAGCCGAACCACTGGCGTTTCGCCTCGACGGCGAGCGGGAGTTTGTCCGGATGGAAGCCACTGGTGTACACCCATCCGAAGTTGCGGCCGGAGGCCTCGGCACCCACCTGTCCCTTCTCGAACACGACGGTCTGCAGACCCAGTTCGTTGAGGTGGAGGGCGGTGGTGATCCCCGCGATACCGGCCCCGATCACGACGACGTCGGCCTGTTGGGGGATCTGGTCGAGCGGGTCGGTCTCGACGGAGATGGTGCGGGGGAGTTCGGATTCCACCAGCCATCGGTCCTGGGATCCGATGGCCAGGCCCGCGATACCGCCCGCCACCGCGCCGGCGAGGCCGATACCGGTCCGGCGCATCAGGGTGCGTCGTAGCTGTGACATGAAGTGGGTCAACTCCTTTGCGTGGTGGATGTGCGCGGGGAGGCCGGCGACCCCGGCCTCGTGCGGTCGGTCATCCTTCGGGTAACACCCAGCCCGCGATGGTGCAACGGGTGGGGTGACCGGTGTGCCGGAGCTCGTCGACGATCTCCTCGCGCAGCCGGTCGATGTCGGGGATATGAGGGGCGACGACGAGCAGACCGCGGGCGATGCCGATCAGGCGGAGGTCGATCGCCAGGCTCGCCACCGACCGTGCCGCGTCCAGGACCTGGACGCCGGTGCCGCTGTCGGACCGGCTGCGGTGGGGTGTGACGGCCAGCGCCTGCAGCACCGGGACCACGGGGTGCCCGTCCGGTGTCGTGGCCGGAAGTCGGTGGGAACGGCGCTGTGCCGCAGCGAGATCGGCGCAGTCCAGGATGACCGGACTCTCCCGGTCCGGGGCAGGTGGCCGCGCGTCCGGTCGAAAGGCGACCGGGGTGCGGGTCACCGCGATGAAGAACCCGTCATGCGGCGAGTGGAGGGCGCGGCCGGTGGTGTCGACCGAAAGCTGTTGTGCTGCTGCGGCAGACATCGGTACCTCCTCGAATGGATGGACATCGGCGTGTGCAGTCTGCGCCGGTCTGCACGGGTTTCCCATCGCGGGGTTCGATCACCGGACCGGCGTTCGGGCCGGTTCGGTCACGAGACCAGGCGGCCGTTGTCGGCCGCCCACTCCCGGTCGGCTCGGGCGAGCCCACCGGTGATGTCGCGAGACGCCGCCCACAGTGCGTGCAGGACCTGCTGATCGTCCTTGCGGTCGGCCGACATGGTGATCGAGATCGCCGCCACCAACTGGGTGGTGCCGTGGGCGAAGACCGGGACGGCGACCGTCTTGAAGCCGGGGACGAGACGGTGCTCCTCCTCGGCGTGACGCCGGTCGCGGATCTGTGTCAGATGCCGGTCGAGCTCGTCCTCGGTGCGGACGCCGAATCCGCCGAGTACCTCGTCGGTGGCCCGGACCCTGTGTGTGAGGGCTCCGTAGGCCAGAAAGAGATGGCCGGACGCCGTCCGATGGTTGGGGACCCGTGAACCGACCGCGGCGAGCAGTCGCATCTCTCGTCGGCCGCTCAGTCGTTCCAGGTATACGCAGTCGTCGCCCTGCGGCACGGCCAGGTGTGCGACACCGCGGGTGCCGGTGCGCAGGTCCATGAGCGCCGGGCGTGCGACCGCCCGGAGCTGGGCAGGGCCCGGCACGAGCTGGCCGAGTTCGAAGATGCGCCAGCCGAGCTGGTATCCGTCGCCGCTCCGGTCGAGGAGACCGAGGGTGGCCAGTTCGACGGCCAGGCGATGTGCGGACGCCTTGGGTACCCCCGATCGCCTGCTCAGTTCGGTGAGTCCCATGGTGGCCGGACCGGAGTGGAACGCCGCCAGCAACAGGTGGGCCTTGCCGAGTACGGAGACGGGGTATCCCGTCCGTGCCGTGAGGTCGACAGTGTCGGTCGCCGACAGGGTGCCGGACTGGTCGGTGATCAGAGTCATTGCCTTGACCTCTTTCGTTGTCCATTTGGAAAACATGGCGGATGGCAGGAAGTCTGGACGCGGCGTGTTGCCGCCATCCGTTCTCCTTGTTAACGGCATGCAACGTTGTCCATCTGGACAACGAGAGTAGTGACGGGGATTCGGTCACGGGCGGTTTTCGGTCGACGACGTTCTCGGTCGTTTGCGTACGGTGTGGCCGGCGCGCCGGACCACGACCGGTCACGGGCCCGTTCGGATGTGGCGTTCGCCGCGACATGTGCCGGTCCGGTTCGGTCACCGAACCCGGATGTGGATGACGGTGGAAGCGGGGGATGTGATGGGACGCGATCTGCCCACCGAGTCGAGGAGTGTCCATGATCGAGGTTCCCGACCGTCACGATGCACCGGACCCGGCCGCGTCGCCCGTCCGATACGCGTACGTCGACACACCGTTGGGTCTGCTTCACTACGCCGAGGCGGGCGAAGGGTCCACGGTTCTGCTCCTGCACCAGACGCCGCGATCCTGCGACGAGTACCGGGAGGTGCTGCCGCTGCTCGCACGTGGACGCCGCGTGATCGCCATGGACATGTACGGATTCGGGATGTCGGCCAAACCGCCGGCGGGGACACCCCAGACCATCGAGCAGTACGCCGCCGGGGCGATCGCGCTGCTCGATGCGCTGGGGGTGGACCGGTTCGCCGTCGTCGGTCACCACACCGGGATGTTCGTCGCCTCCGAGGTCGCCGCGGCCACACCGGAGCGGGTCACCGCCACGGTGCTCTCCGGTGCCGAGTACGCCGACGCCGGGTTCCGCGACGGTGTCGTTCGGGAGATGACGGGTGCCGCGGCCGCCGCAGATCCACACGGCCCCGACGGACCGGTCGACGTCGCCCGGGTTCGAGACGACGGGTCACACCTGATCACGTTGTGGGCCAAGCGATCCCTCATGTACCCGGAAGGCCGGCCGGACATCCTCAACCGGTACATCCGCGATGCGCTCGCCCCCGGCGTGGATCCGGCCGAGGGGCACCTCGCGTGCGGTCGATATCGCATGGAGGAGCGCGTCGGACTGGTGACGGCACCGATCCTGGTGCTTGCGAGCACCGACGATCCGGTGTCCTATCCGCACCGAGACCGGGTCGCCGCCGCATACCCGCACGCCAAGTCGGTCGAGGTCGTCGAGATCGACGGTGGAATGATCCCGGTGATGGAGCAGAAGGCGGCCGAGGTGGTCGCGGCCATGGACGCCTTCTTCGGTTCCGTCGGGGTCTGAGGCCGGGTTCCGAGACAGATCCCGCCCGGAGAGGTCGGGTCGTGACATGCCCGCGGGCCACGGTCGCGCCACCACACCGCCCCGCCGCGCCCACCGGGGTGAGCAGGAATCCGTACTGTAGTGGCCATCGGGCATGCCGGTGACCATCGGGCATGCCGGGTGGCGAACGGATGTCGATGAGCAGTAGTGAGTGGGGGAGGACGACATGGCGCATGCTTCCGCGACGGCGGCAGGTGGCCCCGCGGACGGCCCGGTCGAGGAGGCGGTGGGCGACCCGGAAACGCGAATCCGCCTGCTCGATGCGGCGATCCACATCGCCAGCACCCGGGGCCTCGACAAGGTGACGTATCGGTCGGTGGCCGCGCAGGCCGGGTTGTCCCACAGTCTCGTCCGCTTCTACTTCGGCTCCGGGGACGCCATGATCACCCAGGCACTCGAACGTGCCGCGCACCTCGACGTCGCGGAGGGGCCGATCCGCGCCGACAGCATCGACGAGTTCGGCAGCGACTTCATGAACACCGTCTCCGGGGAACGCAACCGGGCGATGCTGCAGTACGACTACCTGCTTCGAGGGGTCCGTGGCGGCGTGCCGATCGAACGGGTCGTCGCCGTGTACGACATCTACATCGGGGAGGTCGCGGCCACGCTGGAAAACGTGGGGATCGACGATCCCGACGGATCGATCGCAGCGATGATCCTCGGGGCGACCGACGGCCTGATCCTGCAGCACGCGATCTACGGCTCCGGCGAGCGGGCCGAGGCCGTGCTCGACAAGATCCGCCTGGTGCTCCGGTTGCTCGTTCAGGCAGGCGGGCAGGAGTCTCCGACGGTTCGGTGACCGGACCGGATACGTGCCCCTCGGGCAGAGGGCGTGGGACGTTCTACCCACCCCATGACCTGAAGGAGACTGTCCATGGCCGCCAGCACACTACTCATCGGTGAGCACTGGGTCGACGCATCGACCGACGCGACCGGCACGACCATCAACCCGGCGACGGGCGAGGCGATCGGTACTTATGCCGAGGCCGGGGCCGCGGATGTCGATGCCGCCGTGGCGGCGGCGCGGACCGGCTTCGAGTCCGACGCCTGGCAGTCGATGACCCCCGATGCCCGCGGCAAGATCCTCTGGCGGGTCGCCGAACTCATCGAGGAGAACGCCGAGGAACTCGCAACGATCGAGACGACCGATCAGGGACAGCCCATCTCGGTCAGCCGAAGTGTATCGATTCCGTTGGCGGCGCAGACATTTCGTTACTACGCGGGCTGGTCGACCAAGCTGGAGGGCAAGGTCTCGCCGGTATCGATCCCCGGGCAGTTCACCTATCAGGTGCGCCGGCCGCTCGGCGTCGCCGGGTTGATCACACCGTGGAACTTCCCGCTCGACATCGCCGCCTGGAAGCTGGCCCCGGCGTTGGCGACCGGCAACGCGGCTGTGCTCAAACCCGCAGAGCAGACTCCGATGTCGACGGTGCGGCTCGTCGAGCTGGTGCTCGAGGCAGGGATTCCCGCCGGGGTGGTGAACCTGCTCACCGGCGGTCCGGAGGTCGGCAAGGCGCTGGTCGCACACGGCGGTGTCGACAAGATCTCGTTCACCGGTTCCACCGCGGTCGGTCAGGAGATCGTCCGGGCCTCTGCGGACACCCTCAAGCGCGTCGGACTCGAACTCGGCGGCAAGGCGCCGAGCATCATCGCTGCGGATGCCGACATCGACGCCGCGGTGATCGGCAACCTGCACGGCGCACTGTTCAACACCGGTCAGGCATGCGGTGCGTTCACCCGGTTCTTCGTCCACCGATCCCGGGCCGACGAGTTCGTGACGAAGATCGCCGCTGCGGCCGACGCCTTGCCGATCGGTCCCGGCGCGGACCCCGGCACCGTGGTGGGGCCGCTGGTGTCGGCCGAGCACCTTGCCCGCGTCGACGGGTATGTCGCGGCCGGACGGGCCCAGGGTGCCGAACTCGTCACCGGCGGTGAACGTGTCGCCGGTGAGCTCGAGCGCGGATTCTTCTATCGGCCCACCGTTTTCACAGAAGTCACCGACGACATGACGATCGCTCGCGAGGAGATCTTCGGTCCGGTGCTCTCGATCATGCCCTACGACGACCTGGACGAGGCCGTCGCCCGGGCCAACAACACCGACTACGGCCTGGCCGCCGTGGTGTGGACCCGCGACCTCACGACCGCGCACTCGCTGCCCATGCGCATCCACGCGGGGACCGTCCTGGTCAACCAGCTGCCGCTGATCGACCCGGGCGCACCCTGGGGAGGGTTCGGCAAGAGCGGCTGGGGCCGTGAGATGGGTGCCTACTCGCTCGACGAGTACACCGAATCCCAGTCCGTCTTCATCAATCTGAACGACTGACCGCACCACAGATCGATCGACTCGGCCACGCCCGAGGCGGTGACGCCACCCCGCCGGGCGCCGGCGTCGTCACCGAACGGCACGTCCGGAAAAGGAACCCACATGCACAGCGCACTCTTCGACGCATTGACCGCCGACGAGATCCGGACCGTCTCCACCTTGGTCCGCAAAGACGGAATCGGAGGCGACCGTCCGGGTTTCGGTGCGGTCTTCACCCAGGAGCCGGACAAGGCGCGGCTTCGATCGGGGCAGCGGGTCACCCGCCAGGCGCGGGCGTTGGTGCTCGATCGCACCTCCGCGGCCACCTTCGACGTACTCGTGGACCTCGACGAGGAGACGATCGTGTCCGCGAACCGGCTCACCGACGGCGGTGCGCAGATGCTCGACGAGGAGATCGGGATCATCGACGAGCTGGTCAAGAGTGATCAGCGGTTCGTCGATGCCGTTGCGCTGCGCGGGATCACCGATCTGGAGCTGATCCAGCTCGACCCGTTCGGCGTCGGGAATCGTGCCGACCTCGACCTGGCCGGACGTCGAATCTGGGCATGCGTCACCTACTTCCGACACTTCCCGGAGGACAACGCCTACGCCCACGTCGTCGAAGGCGTGATCGCCCTGGTCGACACCGTCAAGCGTGAAGTGGTCGCGATCGAGGACCATGGCGTCAAGCCGATGAACCCGATGTGTGACAACTACACCGCCGAGCACAACCAGCCGTTGCGCGACGACATCAAGCCGCTGGAGATCACCCAGCCCGAGGGTGTGGGGTTCACTCTGAACGGCCCCGAGATGCAGTGGCAGAAATGGCGTTTCCGCATCAACATGCATCCGTTGGACGGCCTTGTGCTCTCCGGGGTGGAGTACCTCGACGGCGACCGATACCGCTCGGTGATGCACCGCGGGTCGCTCGCCGAGATGATGGTGCCCTACGGCATTCCCGAGGCCGCCCACCATTTCCGCAGTGCCTTCGACGCCGGCGAGTACGGTCTGGGCAAGATGGCGAACTCTCTCCTGTTGGGCTGTGACTGCCTCGGTGAGATCACCTACCTCGATGCCGTGATGGCCGACGACAGCGGGAATCCGAAGACCGTGAAGAACGCGATCTGCATCCACGAGGAGGACGCCGGAATCCTGTGGAAGCACACCGACTGGGTGACCGGGAAGGTCGACGTCCGCAGGTCCCGCAAGCTCGTCGTCAGCTTCATCGCGACGGTCGGCAACTACCACTATGGCTTCTACTGGAACTTCTTCCAGGACGGTCACATCGAGATCGACACCAAGCTCCTCGGTATCGTCCAGACCATCTCGACCGAACCCGGTGAGGTGCCCGCGCATGCGACACCGGTCGCCCAGAATCTTGCGGCCACCTACCACCAGCATCTGTTCTCCTTCCGGCTCGACATGGAGGTCGACGGCTGGCAGAACACCGTCTACCAGAACGACGTCGACGCCACCCCGGTCGGCGACGCCAACCCCTACGGCAACGCGATCACCGTGACCAAGACGCTGATCGCGCGGGAGCAGGACGGGGCGGGGCTCACCAATCCGCAGACCGCACGCACCTGGGCGGTGGTGAATCCCCACCGGACCAACAGGTGGGGTGTTCCGGTGGGCTACAAGCTCGTGCCGGGTTGGGCGTCGGACACCCTGATCGCGCAGGAGCCCTCGCTGATGGTCAAGCGTGCCGGGTTCGCCACCAGGAACATCTGGGTCACCCCGTATTCACCCGACGAGATGCACTCGGCCGGTGATCATCCCAACGCCGATCGGTCGGGAGCCGGACTGCCGGAATGGACCTCGGCCAATCGTGTCGTGGAGAACGCCGACGTCGTGCTGTGGCACACGGTCGGGGTCACGCACATTCCGCGGTCGGAGGACTGGCCGGTGATGCCGACCGAGGTCGCGAGTTTCATGCTCCTGCCGAACAACTTCTTCGACAAGAACCCGGCCCTCGACGTGCCCGATCTCAGCGGGGGGCACTGTGCCTCTGGAGGCTGCCCGCATTGTCCTCCGGGCCGGTGCACGTGCTGATGATCATCCGGGTCGGGTGACCGGTTCCGTCCTGATCGGCACGGCACCCGGACGGTAAGCAGGTGACGAGTCCCGGTCGGTCCATCTGATCGCCGCAACCATTCGCGAGGTTGCGGCGATCGGTCGTTTCCGGGAGCGGTGGCCCGGTTCCACTCGGGTGGCTCCTCACGGCGATGTCCCCCGGTCCGGTGGCGCCACGCCGGGATCGCCACCGGGAGTGGGCATCAGAGGTCGACCGATGATGCGGATCGGCTCCGGCGCCGACGCTCTGCGATGCAGGAACGCCCGGCCGGTACATCCCGGCCGGGCGTTCCTGCATCGTCCGATCACCACGCCGTTGTGGTGTCGTGCCCCGATACCCCCGGTGCGGCGCGGTCGCCACGGGGGTCGAACCTCACACGCGGGTCTTGCCGATCCCGGAATACCGGTCGGCACGGGCGGATCGCACCCAGAAGGCGTACCCGAGGCCACCCAGTGCGATCGGGACCAGTACCCAGGGCAGATTGTTGACCCACCACGTCGACACCCCGGTCAGCGCACTGTAATTGGTGATGCCGGCGTAGATGCAGTAGCCGAGCAGTGCCGCGGCGACGAGCGGTGCGACCACCGTGGTGGCACCGATCTCGCCGCGGCGGAGGAAGAACACCGCGATCGACACCGAGGCGACCGCCAGCATCGAGACCAGGCCGACCGTACCGAGACCGACCAGCGAGGTACTCATGTCCAGCAGGGGACTCAGACCCGACACACGGTAGACGGTCGCCAAGACCACGAACACGGCGCCGATGGCGACCAGGCCCGTCACCGGGGTACCGGCCGTCCGGTGCGTACGGGCGAGCGCGCGAGGCGCCATCCCATCCCGGGCGAGGGCGAACAGGTAGCGGGCACCGGCATTCTGGAACGCGAGCATGCCCGCGAACAGGCTGATCGTGTTGAGGACCGTGATGAGATCGGTCCACCCGGTGCCGACGAAGCGATCCGACAGACCGAACGAGAAGGCTCCCGGGTCCTCGGCGATCGTGGCGACCAGGTCATGTGTGCCGACGGCGGCGACCATGGACCAGGATGTGAACGTGTAGAACACACCGACCAGTGCGACCACGATGAATGTCGCGCGCGGAACGGTGCGTCGATGGTCACGCGCTTCCTCGCTGTAGATGGCGGTCCCCTCGAACCCCAGGAACATCGAGAAGGCGTAGATCGCCGCGACCCCCATGGCGCCGGTGAAGATGTTCGACGGCTCGAACACCTCCAGGCTGAACGAGGGCAGACCTTGCTGGATCAGGATCGCGATGTCGAGGACGATCAGCGCCGCGAGCTCCAGCGAGAGGATGCCGAGCAGGAGGCGTGCGGTCATCGTGACCCCACTGATCGCCAGGAGCGTGGCGAGCACGACGGCGACGAGGGCCACGAGCAGCCAGGGCACGTCGAGGCCGAAGAATCGGGAGAGCAGATCTGCGCCGTAGTACCCGAACGCGCCGACCACCGAGGCCCCGAGCGCCGTGTAGACGGCGGCGAGGACATAGGCCGAGGCGAGTCCGGCGGGCTTGCCGAGTCCGGCCGAGACGAAGGCGTAGAACGCGCCGGTGTTCTTGATGAACGGCAGGATCTTCACGAAGCCGACGGAGAAGAGTCCCAGGACCAGCGATACGAGAAGGATCGTGCCGGGCATACCGATACCGTTGCCCAACAGCATGCCCAGCGGGATGAGGGTGACCGCCGACGCGATCGGTGCGGCGGCCGCGACGACCATCGACACGATGTGGGTGGTGCCCACCGTCCCGGCCTTGAGGCCGTCTTCCCGTGGTTCTTCGGTGGGGTCGGCCGACGACCTGGTCGGTATGGTGCTGTCTGTCATCGAATTCGTTCTCCTCGCGGCGTTTCCGGGCCGCTTGCTGCCCCGGCGGGGACGGACAGGGTCACCGCGCGGCTCGTCGTCGAGTGGCGCGGTGTCGGGTGACTGCGATCCGGTCGGTGTTTGCCACCCCGGGTGGGGTCGGCGTCGTGGACGACGGATTCGGATCGCTCGTGAAATCATGGGCCCGGGGACCGCTCCGATCGACCGGCCGGTTCGCTGTCCGGACCGGCGTCGCAGGTGGATGCATGGCGAGATGGTGTCATGGCGGTCTGCCCGGCGCCGGATACGCTCGTCCGGGCCCTGCAGGGGGCTGTGGGCGACACCGCGTGGATGCCTCCGCGGAACTGTCGGCCCGAGATCGTACCGTTATGGGCATGCGCATCCTGCACACCTCCGACTGGCATCTCGGCCGTACCTTTCACGGCGTCGAGTTGCTCGCCGACCAGCGTCGGGTGCTCGGCCACCTCGCCGAGGTGGTCGCCGCGGAGTCGGTCGACGTGGTGGTGGTCGCCGGGGACATCTACGACAGGTCGGTGCCCTCGGCCGACGCGGTGACCGTCTACGACGAGGGGCTCGGCGCCATCGCCGCCACCGGCGCCACCCTCGTCGTGACCTCCGGGAACCATGATTCACCCACCCGGTTGGGGGCGGGCTCGGCATTCGCCGCGGCCGGGGGCCTGCATCTGCGCACCACCATCGCCGGGATCGACCGGCCGGTGCTGCTCTCCGACGAGCACGGTGAGGTGGCGTTCTACGGCATCCCGTACCTCGAGCCGGAGACCGCCCGCCGCGAGCTCGGCGCCGAGGACGCCCGCGGTCATCAGGGGGTGCTCGATGCGGCGATGGACCGCATCCGAGCCGACCTCGCGGGGCGTCGGGTGCGCTCGGTGGTCTCCGCGCACGCCTTCGTGGTGGGTGGTGAGGCCACCGGATCCGAGCGCTCGATCAGCGTGGGAGGCGTGGAAACTGTTGGCGCCGAGACCTTCTCCGGCGTCGACTACACCGCCCTCGGGCATCTGCACTCACCGCAGGAGGTCACCGCGGCGGTCCGCTACAGCGGGTCGCCGCTGCCGTACTCCTTCGGTGAGCGTTCCCATCGCAAGGCGGTGTGGATCGTCGACCTCGACGCGGACGGTCTCGCACAGGCCCGCAGGCACGACCTGCCGGAGGTGCGCGGCCTGAGCGCGTTGTCGGGGACCCTCGACGACCTGCTCTCCGACGCCGCGTATGCCGATGCCGAAGACCACTACGTGGAGGCCACACTGACCGATGCGGTACGTCCACTCGACGCGATGCGCCGCCTGCGGGAGCGGTTCCCGCACGCCGTCCACGTGCGCTGGGAGCGGCCGGAGACCACCGAGCGCACCGACTACTCGTCGCGGGTGCGGGGGCGCACCGATGCCGAGATCATCGCGTCCTTCATCACCGACGTCCGCGATGACCCGTCCCGCGCCGAGCGGGCGCTGATCGAACAGGCGTTGCGTGCGGTGGTCGGCGAGCCCGAGGTAGCCGTCGCCGATTCCGGTGAGCAGGGTGCGCTGTTCGAGATCGAACTGCCCGCAGCGGAGTCGGCGTGAGGCTGCACGGCCTGCGGATGCAGGCGTTCGGCCCCTTTGCCGACGAGCAGGTCGTCGACTTCGACGACCTGGGTACCGACGGGTTGTTCCTGCTGCACGGGCAGACCGGGGCGGGTAAGACGACGGTGCTCGACGCGGTGGCGTTCGCCCTGTTCGGGCGGGTCCCCGGGGCCCGGGACACCAACCGGCGACTGCATTCCGATCATGCTCCGGCAGAACAGGTCCCGGAGGTCGAGCTCGAGGCCACCATCGGTGGCCGCCGGTTGCGGATACTCCGCTCGCCCGAATATCACCGACCCAAGAAGCGGGGGACCGGGACCACCAAGGTTCAGGCGCACGGCACCCTCGTCTGGGTCGACGGCTCGGGTCCCGACCTCACCCGTCTGCCCGAGATCGGTGAGGCCGTCACCCGGTTGCTGGGCATGAGCGCCGACCAGTTCTTCCAGGTGGTGTTGCTGCCGCAGGGAGAATTCGCGCGATTCCTGCGCGCGACCTCCGACGAGCGGGAACTGTTGCTGGAGAGGCTGTTCGACACCGAACGCTTCGGCGACATCGAGGAGTGGTTGCGCGAGCGGGCCCGACGGAGCGCCGCGAGACTCGAGGAGAAGGCGGGCACGCTCGACCGCATCGCCGGCCAGATCACCGGTGTCAGCGGTGCGGAGACCCCCGCCGAGCCGGATCTCGACTGGGCGCAGAACTGTCTGGAGGTCGCCCGCGACCAGGCCGACGCCGCCCAGGCGTCGGCCGCTGCTGCCACCGTCGACCTCGAACGCGCGCGCACCGCCCACCAGGACGGGATGCGGACCGTCGACCTGCGCCGCCGCGGAGTCGACGCCGCGGCCCGGCTCACCAAACTCGACGCGGGCAAGGCCGAACTCGACAAGGCCGCGGCGGCTTTGGCCGCCGCTCGCCGCGCCGCGACGATCCTGCCGGTTGCCGACGACCACCTTCGCGCCCACAAGGCCGCGGCGGCGGCGCACTCGGCCTGCGCCGATGCCCTGGCGGCGCTCACGGCCCTCGAGGAGGGCGCCGCGCTGTGCGGTGCCGGGGGATCGGGGCAGGAAGACGATCTCGACGCCCGCCTCGATGCGGCGGTCAGTCGCTGGACCGGGGAGTCCGCGCGCTGGGAACCGTTGGCGCAGCGGATGGCGCGTCGTCCCGGTCAGATCGCCGAGATCGAACGTCTCGACGCCGAGATCGAGGCCGCGGGACGACGACTCGACGAGATCGGTGGTGCTCTCGCCGCGGCCCCGTTACGTCGTGAGACCGCCGTCGCGGCCTTGACCGCCGCGCTCGACGCCCGATCCGAGGTCACCAGACTCCGCGAACAGCACGAGCGGCTCACCACCATCGGGAAGGCGGTCACCAGCCGCGACGCCCTGGTCGCCGAGATCGCCGCAGCCGACACCGGGGTCGCCCGTGCACGGGACGCCCACGCCGCGGCACGGGATCACCGCCAGGCGCTCCGTGAACGCCGGCTCACCGGTATGGCGGCCGAACTCGCCGCCGAACTGACCGACGGCCGTCCGTGTGTGGTCTGCGGCTCGGTGGCACATCCGGCGCCGGCATCGCGCACCGGCGACGCGATGATCGCCGAATCCGCCGAGAAGGCGGCCGCCGCCGCCGAGGACCGCGCTGCCGAGGATCGGCGTCGCGCCGAGTCGGAACTCGCCGTCCTCACCGAACGGCGGACCCATGTCCTGGCGATCGCCGGTGAGGCGTCCCGGGATCAGATCGTCACCGAGTTCACGAGGGTCGCGGGCGAACTGGGCGAGGCCGAGCATCTGGTCGCCGAGATCCCGCAGCGTGACAGCGCGGTGGCGGCCGTCGACGCCGAGGTCGAGGCCTGGCGCACCGAGCACAGCCGGGTCGCCGCCGAGAGGTCGGGCACGATGGAACGCAGAACCGCCATCCGGACGACCGTCGACGAGCTCGACGCCGAGGTCACCGAGGCCACCGGCGGGTCGATGGACATCGCGGCACGCCGGACCGAACTCGCCGAATTGTGCACGCGCGCCACGGCTCTGCGCGAAGCGCGCCGTGAGGCGTCGGCGTGGACGCGCCGGCACGACGAGATCGGCACCAACCTCGGTGATCTGTGTATCGCACAGGGATTCCCGGACGTCGGCGCGGCGCGCGCCGCATCTGCGGCCCCCAAACAGATCGCCGCGTGGGAGGAGATGCTCACCCGGGCGGCACAGATGCGGGCGGCCGCACGCGAGACTCTCGCCGACCCGGCCGTCGTCGCCGCGATGGACTCCGAACCCGTTGACGTCGAAACCCTTTCGTCGCGGCTGGCCGACTCGCAGACCCGACACGAGCAGGCCGCGCGACGGCACGCCGTCGCCGGCGAGCGACTCCACGGTCTGGAGGGGGTGGTCGCCGATTTCTGGGCGGCGCTGGACGCCATCGCGCCGCTGCGGGCCAAACATGCCGAGGTGTCGGGGCTGGCCGAGCTGTTCGCCGGGCGGGGGCACAACGCGCGCAAGATGTCCTTGCACGCCTACGTGCTCGCCGCACGCCTCGAGGAGGTGCTCGTCGCAGCGTCGGCTCGGCTGCGTCAGATGTCTGCGGGCCGTTACGAATTCGTCCACTCTGATGCGGTCGGGCCGCGCGGTCGGCGGGGCGGGCTCGGCATCGAGGTCCGTGACGAGTACACCGGCGCCATACGCGCCACCACCACGCTCTCCGGCGGCGAGACCTTCTATGCCTCACTCGCGCTGGCACTCGGCCTGGCCGATGTGGTGTCGGCGGAGTCCGGTGGGCGTGTGCTCGACACCATCTTCATCGACGAGGGATTCGGCACGCTCGACCCCGAGGCGCTCGACGAGGTGATGGGTGTGCTCGACGAACTGCGCTCCGGTGGACGCGTCGTCGGCGTCGTCAGCCACGTCGACGAACTCCGTGCCCGGATCCCGTCGCAGCTGCACGTGCTGCGCGGGGAGAGTGGCTCGACGATCCGGGTGGAGTCCGCGGCGGCGGTGGGCTAGCAGGACGGCGAGAGTGGCGCGGCACACCGTGACCAGCCGACTTGGGATCGCGGCCCTCCGTACGCTAGTGTTCTAAACGCCCGATGAGCCCCCGTAGCTCAGGGGATAGAGCGTCTGCCTCCGGAGCAGAAGGCCGCAGGTTCGAATCCTGCCGGGGGCACCACATGAATGGCTGATTTACCTGGTCATATGCCAACATTCGCATGTATCACGTGGTGCCCGTCTGGGGCTCGGTGTCACAAGATGTCACAACACCGCCCAGCGTCACGCTGGCAGCTTTCAACGAATCGTCTTGGCTGTGCGCGTAGATGCGTGCGGTCACGCTAGCGTCGGCATGGCCCAGCCAGCGGGCGATCGTAGCCAGGGGGACACCGCGAAGGTGCATGGCCGTTCCACATGAATGGCGGGCGTCGTGGAGGCGGATCACCCGGACTCCGGCCCGGTCGGTGATCTTGCGCCACATCCGGGTCAGGGTATCGGGGGTGTATGGGCGTCCAGCTTCATTGACGGCGACGTAGCCGGTATCGGCAAAGTCGGCCCCGATCTTCAATCGTTCCGCCGCCTGAGTGGCCTTTGCGCGCTTGAGCACAGCCACCAGACCCGCGTCGATCGGCAGGGTACGACGGGATGCCCGGGTCTTGGGTGCGTTCTCCACGACCTTCCCGGCCCCGGCTTGCACCCGGTTGGTGTCGATCGTCAGGGTCGCGTTGTCGAGGTCGATCCCATCCCAGCGAAGCCCGCAGATTTCACCCCGGCGTAGACCCGACAGCGCGAGGTACCACAAGTGCCCGTTGCGATCCTTGTCGGCGGTCTTGAGTACCTGCCGGATTTCATGGGGTGTGTAGGTGGACATCTCCTTGCGCTCGCGCGAGACCTTCTTCATCGACGCGGCGACGTTGTGGGGTAGTTCCCGGCGATCGACCCCGTAGGCCAGCATGGTTCGCCAGGTGTCGATGCACTTGTTCAGTGAGCGCGCCGACCACGGCTTGCGCTTGTGTTCCTTGGCCGTCAACGTGCCCCCGTCGCGTAGGTCGGTTAGGAGCTTGTCGAGATGCGGTCGGGTCAACTGTTGGGCGGCTATGTGTCCGTGACGTTCCCGCAATGGGGCTAGCGCGTACTCGTAGGCGTTCACCGTCGTGGCGCGTGCGTTGTGCAGGGAGGCTATCCAGTCTGTGGCCAGTTGCTCGACGGTGATCGTCCGCTTCGCGACGAACTGCCCCGTGTGCGCCTGGTGGGCGATAGTCGTAAGAGCTTCCCGCGCTTCGCGCTCGGTGGCGAACCTACGTCGCACCTGTCGACGTTTGCCGGTCGCCTGGTCGATCCCGGCGTCTGCCACCAGTTCGTACCGCGTGACCGGCTTCCCCGTGCGACGGTCTGTCACCTCGCGCTTGCGAATCTGTGGGGGTGGCTGTTGTCTAGCCATCGTTGACGATCCATCCTTCTGCCTTGGCCAACCGAGTGGCCATCTTGACGGTCTGTCGTGCGTTGTCTCGACTCGCGTCGTCGGGGTCGTTGCCGTAGGCGTCGAAATCCAGACGGGCGTTGTGGAGGGCGTAGACGGTCCGCATGGGGGCCTCGTCGTCCAGGTACCCGGCGAACCCCAGCGCCGCGTCAGATGACCGCCCATACACCCCCGGGGTGACTTCCACTTCGGCGTCGATCAGGCCCGGGTAGATCAGTTCCAGGGGCGACACGTCCAGGGCCTTCGCCAAGATGATGACTTCGGTGATGTCGAGGGCCTTCTTGCGTCCGCTCTCCGCGTTTGCGATGGCTGACCGGCTGATCGGATACCCCAATTCCGTTGTGCGGTCGGATAATTGCTGAGCAGTCATCCCCTTGTTGTCTCGCTGTTGACGTAGGGCTTCACCGAACCGTTGATAGGTGTCCAGCGCCCACTGGCTGGTCTGTTCCTTGCGCATGGGAAACACAATAGCACCCGTATGGTGACTTGTAAAGCACAAGATGTAGTCTTGGGTCCCGTGGTTATGGCAAACACAAATTGAGACCAAATGTGTTTAGCTAGAACTACCAACGACGAAGGGATGGACCCCATGACCGCAGTAAGTCCCGAACCGCTTTACACGGTTCCCGACCTGATCGACTACCTACAACTCTCTCGCGCAACGGTTTACAAGCTGCTGGACAGTGGCGACCTTCGTTCGGTTCGCATCGGGCGATCCCGCCGCGTCACCCAGTCCGCGCTGAATGACTTCCTACGCGCCAGCGAAAGCGTCTCGCTGTGAATGGCTATATCGCCATCGGGTCTGTGCGTGACCGTGCCGACGATGGCCGGGGGGTATGGGCAAGTGACTACCACGATGACATCGACCAGGCTCGAAAGATGTTGCGTCAGTGGCATAACGAGGGCCGCGACATCTACCGGTCCATCTACCGCCGAATCGAACCGTCCCACGTAGAGGCTGGCAACTGCCTGCCGTCGAACCAGATCGCGTTCGAGGTTGACGCTGTGGCCGACCGGGACGCTGCACGCAAGGTGTTACGCCGTGTCGATCCGACGCTGGTGGCCAGCGGATCAGATGAGCATGTCCACGTCTACCTGACGATCACCGACGCGACCCTGGACCACGACGAACTGAAGGTTCTCGCACGCGGCCTGTACGACGCGATGGGTGTCACCGAAGGCGGCAAGTACGGCGGTGGGTTCCTCCGTGTCCCGGGGTCGCTGAACCACAAGTTCGACCCGCCGCGCCCGGTGAAGGTCTTCCACGAAGGCCAGGGCTGTTCGCTGGCCATGCTCAAGGCGACCGTACGTGCCCATACCACCCCGCGACAGGTCGGAAGGCCGGGTGACCTGCATCCGCAGCCATACGGGCGACTGAGCGGCCAGATTCGGCACTTGTTGCGCGAGAACAACGCCGGGGGTGCGCGTCGTCATCGGTTGACGTTCAAGCTCGTACGGCTGTGCCAGGAGTCGGGGCTATCACAGGGCCAGACGTTGGCGGTACTGATGGACCATCCGGCCAGTGCTGAAAAGTTCGATGACCTTGAGCGCGAAGTGATTTCGTGCTGGAAGCCGAACACCCTGGCCAGTGCGGGCTGACCAGGGCATCCGAGAGAAGAGATTTCACAATGTCTAAGAAGGATAGCAAGGTGCAACTCCCACTCCTGGCGACCCTTGCACGGCTATTCACATCCGAGCCTGCATCTGCGGTGGGGTTCCTGGAAGTGGACACCCTGGGGTTGCTGATCTGGGACGGCACTCGGTGGCGTAAGTACGAAGGTGGCCAGGGGCAGAAGATCGCAGAATCACAGATTCGGCGGGTGCTACTGCGCGAGTACAACGAGGCGGTGGAAGCCGGTGACAAGAATCGCGCCGACGAGTTGAACAAGCTGTGCCGACCCCGGGGTTACGCGGAGGTTCTGGCTGAAGTCACCCGAGCGCGGGCACGCACTGAGTTCCCGCAGGCCGATGAACTCGACGCCGATCCGTTCTTGTTCAACACCCCCGACGGTGTGCTCGATCTGCGCCGCACCTACGAGACGGGCGAGACGGCGACAGTGCTCTCGCACGACGGCACGCTGTACATCACCAAGCGGGCGGGTGCCAGCTACCTGGGTGATGACGCGGCGATCGACGGCACTGTGTGGCAACGGTTCCTTGACTTCGTGCAGCCGGATCGGGATGTGCAGCGCACGATGGCCCAGCACGCGGGTTGCGGGCTTGTTGGCCGGGTGCTGGAACAGCGGGCGGTCTTTCACCGCAACGTCGCCGGAGGCAAGGCTGAGAATGGTAAGTCGGCCTATCACCTGATCCTGGGGTCTGCGTTCGGTGACTACGCCTGGACCGCCCCTGAGTCGTTGTTCATCGGGCGCACCAACGAGTTCGCAGTGGCGCACGCTCGCGGGGTGCGGTGGATGGAGATAGGCGAGCTACCCAGTGACGGCGCGTGGAACGAGCGGATGTTTAAGGCCATCGTCGGCGGCGACGAACTCACAGCCGCGTTCAAGCACAAGGGGCATTTCAGTTTCCGGTCGATGGCCACGGTGTCGGTGCACACCAACCATCCGCCTCGGCTGCGTGGCGGCGATGCGGGCACCGAACGGCGTACGGTGTGCGTCCCCTGGGAGCGGGAAATCAGCGAGACCCAGAAGCCGAAGGTTCGGCGGATGGTCGATCACATCCTGGAAAAGGAACTGGGCGTGGTGCTCACCTGGATGGTGCGCGGCCTCGCGGATTTCGCGACCGACAAGACACTGTTCCTACCCGAGTCGGTCGAGCGTGCCAGCTACGACCTGACACATGAGTACGACCCGGTGCATGAATGGCTCGCAGACGAGACCGAACCCGATCCGCACGCCGTGGTGTACGTGTCTGATCTACGCGATCGGTACAACGCCTGGGCGCGGATCAACGGTCGGCCCGACCTGTCCCCGGGATCGTTCTCAAACCATCTCACAACCAACCAGGTGGCCAAAACCACCCCTGGAAAGCATGGTCAGCGGCGCCAAGGAATACGGGTCAAAGGTGCGTGACCAGGAGAAATGACAGCGATGACACCCGTTTGCAGAAGTTTCTTATATGTGTACGCGTGGGGGATTAATGCAAATGGGTGTCACCCCTGTCACCCCTACAAGAATCTTCCCGGATATGAGTCCGGGACAAGTCCCCGCGATGGGGAGAAATGAGGATGAAATGATGCAGCAATTCGAGGACCTGCCGGAGTTCCAGAGTGTGGTGTCCGACGCCAGCCACGACGATGGCGGGCCAATCAGTGCCACTGTCGGTGAGGTCATGCAGGGGTATAACCTGCCGCCGGACATGGCCTATGACGATCAGGGCGCGGCCAAGGATCGCTTTCCCCTCAACGGCGGGCAGGTCATCCACGACAACGATCGCGACCTTTCGATGTGGCTCGGCGTTGTTCGGGCCGAGGGGTGACGCGCCGTGGATGCCGGGGCGGCGGTAAGGGCAGCAGCCACTCAGGTAGCCGTTCTCGTGGCGCTGTCCCCGGGGGTGGTTTGGGCATTCGGGTTCCTATGGTGACCGACGAGCAACCGCTGGGTCCTGCTGGTATGCGTGCGCTCCAGCGTGTCCGGGAAGAACTGAAGGCCGAACGGCGGGCGCATCGGCTGGCTCGGCAGCAACTGGAACAGAAGAAGGCTCAACTACAGAAAGCCCGGGATCAGGTGGCCTGGCTATCGCGCGTGGTGGTGCGTGCCAGTAACCGCATGGTTGATGTAACCGAACGTATCGAACAGGAAGAAGGTAAGAACAATGGCTGATTCATCCTCTAACGCAACAGATGTGGTGGACGCAGGTGCGACGACCGATGGTGCAGACACAGAAGCGCCGAGCGGACGTGAAGCCCGCTATCGGGTGCGACTGCGAGAGACCGAAGCCGAACGCGATGCCTTGACCCAACGTGTCGAGGGACTACAGAAGCAAATCATCACGGGCTTGTGCGAGGCGGAAGGTGTCAAACCTGACGCTGTGTTCGCCGCGCTGGGCGATGACGGTATCGCCGGGTTGCTCGACGATGACGGGGCAGTGGACGCCGACAAGGTGGGCGCGGCTGTCGGTGTGGCCCGCGAACGGTTCGGGATCGTGGACGGTCCGCGTCGCCCGCTACCTGACCGGACACAGGGCCAGAATCACGACGGTGTTGGCGACGGCGGGCCGGACGCGGCCTGGCTGGCGATGCTTGGCGCTGACCAGCACGGATGACCCCAGGGGGATACCCCCTTACGAGGTGTTTTGCGCCCCCGGTAGGCGCTGGCGCTCGGATCGCTTACATGCCCCACGAGTTTGGAAGGAGGGTACTTGCAACATGTCAGATGAGCAGAGCCAGAAGGTGATTCGTCCTCGTCGGCCGCGTACCGGGCGAGCGCGCAAGGGCTTCAACTGCCGAGTGTGCGGGCGGAAGATCATCAGCATTCCGCACCGTCGCCGGTACTGCTCGCAGGCGTGCCGGATCGCCGCCCGCCGACGCGGCCCGATCCCGTGCGTGGTGTGTGGTGCCCCGCTGGTGAGGAATCAGACGAAAGTCTGTAGCTCGGAATGCAGAAAGGCTCGCAATAAAGAATTGCGATAATCTCATAACTGAATAGAAAGGAATTGCTCGCCCGGGTGGTATGGGCGGGCATTCCTGAGTTGAGATCTGATGTGATATTGTTTGCTTATCCCATCGGTGATGGGTGTGAAGAAGCGAGACGCGACTTCACCTGATGCTCGTCAATTCGTTCCTTACAGGCTAAAGCGATGGCCTTGGTTTGCCCGGATTGATTGAAGCTCGGTGGGGTCGCTTTTCGTTTCCCCACACCAACTACTGAATGGAGAAAGAGTAATGGCACCGATCACAACCAAGACCACCGATGCCGGGTGGTCCCCGGACGTACAAGCGTTCGCGCCGACCGACATCGTTCCCGACGCGCTGATCGTGCAGGCGTCCACGAAGGCCGCGACCGTTGAAGGCGACGACGTGGCCACCCGGGTTTGCTACATCGTGGATGACGCGGCGCAAGTAAGTCCGGAAGGGGCCGAGATACCCGAGGCGAATCCCGACCTGTCGGAGTCGCTGGTGTTCTCGTCCAAGATCACCCAGCTTGTCCGGGTGTCCCGCGAGCAGTTCGGTCAGTCTGGGGTGGGCAACCAACTCGACGCCAGCCTTCGCCGCGCTCTGACCAAGAAGGCGAACGAACTCTTCGTGGCGCAGGCCGCACCGACCGCACCCGCCGTCGCACCGATGGCCGGTCTGGTCAACGTCGCGGGAATCGTTGCCGGTGACCCCGTGGCCGACAACCTGGACAACCTGATCCGGCTCGTGGCCGAGCTGCAGGCCAACGGCGCGAACCCTACGCACCTGATCCTCGATCCGGTCGGCTGGGCAAACCTGAGGACTTTGAAAGTCGCCGCGAACAGCAACCAGTCCCTGCTGGGGGCGGGCACCAACGACGCCGCCCAGCTCCTGCTGAGCATCCCCGCGCTGGTATCGCCCGCTGTCCCAGCGTCGTCGGGTCTGGTGGTCGATGCCGCCGAGGTCATCAGCGCATACGGCGAAATCATGCTGGGTACCAGTGACCAGGCGTACTTCTCCAGCGACAGCATCGCAGTGCGGGCTACTTGGCGTGTGGGCCACGTAGTCCCGCGTGCCAACCGGATCGGCAAGTTCACGATTGGCGAGGAGTGACCAATGGCGCACTTTGAAGGCAAGATCACGCCCCAGGGTCGGACCGCGAACGCTGAGTTCGGTGTCCGCTGGACGAAGAAGCGGTACACGAAGCTGGCCGGGGGCAAGATCGGCCCGCTGGGCAAGCGTCGTCGCCGCTGATTGACCTGGCCCATACCCCCGGTTCTTACTCACTTCTTCCCGGGGGTGTGGGCCTTCCTCTTTGAAAGGCATTGAGCACCAATGACTTCAGTACTACCCACACCACCGATCCAGTTCAGTGACCTGAGTCCGTTCGATGACGACCTGACCGCCGATCAGGCCGAACCCATGATCCGGTCGGCCTGGGCGCGCGCCATCAGCGTAGCTCCCTGTCTGGGGACCGCGTACGACGACCTGACCGATGTCCAGAAGGAAATCGTGAAGGACGTACTTCGCGGGGCCATCCTCCGATGGGCTGAGCGGGGCGCTGGCGCGGTAACGCAACGGAACGCGGGTGACTACGGGGAAACGCTGAAGGGCGGTAACGGAGGGCTGTTCCAGCCTGGCGAAATCCGCGACCTTCAGGACGTGTGTTCCGAGCACAAGCGACGACCACGGGCGACCACGATCCTGACCGGCGACACCCGGGGGCTGAACGGGCCGGAGTACGGCGAAGTCTGCCCGACGTGCTTCCGGACGAATGTTCACCCGTTCCTTCTGGGCGAGAACGCCGACTACATAGGAAACCCGATCGGATGAAGGCTCGAATCCCATTGCAGCACTTGCTATTCCGCGATGGCGGCGAAGACGACTACGGGAACACCATCGAGGAGTGGGGCGACCCAATCGACCGAAAGTGTTACGGGTTCAACTTCCCCGACAGCGCGGAGCCGCTGGCCGAAGGTCACAACCGGCTGGTGGTGGATCGAATCATGTTGACTCCCCGGTCGTGGGTCGATCAGATCAGTAGCCGGGACCGCTTCCGTCTGCCCGACGAGCCAGACACCACGTACGAAGTCCAGGGTGTCCCCGGCTCAGGGAAGTACAACCCGCTGGGCTGGCACCCCGGTGGTGTGGTCCTACTTCAGCGGGTGGACGGATGAACGTACGCCCACACCCCCCAGAAGGAACCGCCGATGACGCTGAGCGAACAGGGTCGATCAGTTGCCGAAGTCGCCGCCATGCTGGGCACCACACCCCGCGCTGTACGCCGCCGTCTTCGGCACGCCGGGATCGAACCCGTAGACGGGGGCGGGTACGTCCTGGCTCAGTGCGACGTGGACGCCATAACCGGGTCCGTCGTGGTCGCTGACCCCTGCCGGTTGCCTGACGACCCAGGAATGCCGCTGAGCGCCCTGGGCGACCCCGCCATGCGCGAAGCCTTCACCATGCTTCGGTTCCAGCGCGAACACCGGCTGATGGCCCTGGTGTCAGCCGTCGATCACTCAGGCACGGCCAGTTCGATCGTCCATGTTCCGGGGGCGTATTCGTAGCGTCCGATCCAGTGCAGGCTCCCTGTTTCCGCGATCATCTGCGGATCGAATTCGGGGTTCAGGCGCATGTGTTCCTGGTCCAGGGTTCCCCCGATCCGAAGCCGACCGTCTTCTTCTTCGCGCCAGCATGCGTTCGCGGGGAAGGACTCTTCCTTGCCATCGGTGGTCCGGACAGTAAACGGTCGGCCCAGCGTCCAGCGACCGAGTCGGATTTGGTCAGGGTCAAACGGGACATCGCCTTCAGCCATCCGTCGAGTTTGTCATAGCTGCCTGGCTATCCACCACCAGGTTTACGTCTACTCGGGCACTACGAACTCCCGGTCCCAGTCGCCGGGCGCGTAGTCAATGAAGGGGTCAAAGTGAAACACGGTGAACCGGCCCCGTTCACCCTCGTCCTCGGGTACGTACTCGTCCTGATCCACCGAACCGTAGACATGCAGAGTGCCGTCCTGATCTTCCTGCCATACAGTGTTGGCCCCGTACTCGACGGTCTGGCCGGTGGACCGCTGGGTGATCCTGAAAGGCCGACCCCAGGTGCCGTCTCGGTACAGGTCGAAACTGTCGGGTGGGCGTGGATTCGTGGTCATTGTCTGAGTCTGGCATAACGCCCCGACATGGCCCGCTGGTAGCAGAACACCCCCGGGTCGTGCCTGGACCAGGGGGTGTCTTGCTGAGGGGTTCGGTGTCACAGATTGTCACAACTACCCCCGATTACGGGTTGCGACCAGATAGACATCGATCGTCCAAAAGTGTTGCTACACAGTCGATCCTCAGGACTGAATAAACACCGATCGACACCCCGAACCTGACTCCGGAGCAGAAGGCCGCAGGTTCGAATCCTGCCGGGGGCACTGTGAGATCTATTCCGGCCTCCGGCCGGTGTGCGCCCGCTGTGTTGTTTGACAGAGATTCATGCAGGCGCACCAGTGACAACTTTGCCGCCCTCCGGCCGGTGTGCGCCCGCTGTGTTGTTTGACAGAGATTCATGCAGGCGCACAGTGATTGTCGTTTCGGCCGGGTGTGGTCTGACGTAGCCCCCGCCGGTCCCTGCCCCGACACCCCATGCCACCGCGCCGTCGTACCGGCCCCGGCCGATGCGGACCGTGCCATCGCAGCGCCGACACCGGTGTGACCGGACCACACCGGTTCGGGCTCAGTAGAGCTCGATCACGAGCCTGTCCGACCGCGCCCGTGATACGCACAGCGCGATCTCCGAGTTCGAGGCCTTGTCCGATGCAGACAGGCAGTGATCCCGGTGGTCCGGGATGCCGTCGAGCACTGCCGAGACACAGGATCCGCAGATGCCCTCCTTGCAGGACCGGAACACCTCGATACCGTTGGCCTCGAGTACCTCGAGGATGGATCGGCCGGCGGGGACGTCGTAGACGGCGCCGTCGAGTTCGACCTGAAAGGGACGATCGCCGCTCGTGTCGATCTCGGTGGCCACGAAGTTCTCGGTGTGCACGTGGTCCCCGCCGACCACCGGCCCGAACGCCGCGGTCACCTGGTCCATGAATCCCTGTGGACCACAGGTGTATACGTGACTCGCTCGGGTCAGGGTGTCGGTGAAGCCGGCGAGTACCCCGTTGTGCCGGCTTCGTGGGATCCCCACCTCCAGGTGAACTCGGTCGACGAACTCGGCCCGGGTGCGCAGCAGATCGGCGAATGCCATCTCCTCCTCGGACCGCGCGAAGTACACCAGGGTGAACTCCGCAGCACGTGAATGCAGCGCGTAGGCCATGCTCAACAACGGGGTGACCCCGATGCCGCCGGCCACCAGCAGATGCCGATCGGCATCGTCGGCGATCGAGAGCAGGTTTCGTGGTCTGCCGATCGTCAGGACATCACCGGGGTTCACCTCGTGGAGTGCCTGCGAGCCGCCACGGGAGTGGGGTTCGCGCTTCACCGCGATCAGTAGCGACGCCGGGTCGTCCGGTGGACTGCAGAGCGAGTACTGCCGTAGCACACCGGTCGGACCGGTCACATCGACATGTGCCCCGGCCTCGTACGGGGTGAACGACGCCCCGTCGGGACGCACGAGTCGCAGGGTGCGGATGCTGTCGGTCTCCGACACGACGTCGGCCACCCTCACCCGGATACTCACAGCAGGAATCCGGCGGCTGGGACCACGTCGTCGCTGTCGATCAGGCGGATCACCTTGCGGACGATCAGGTCGGAGCCGGAACCGGGGGTGAGCCGGACCGTGTGGGTGACCTCGGCGGCCCACAGATCGTGTGATCGGCGCTTGTAGGCCACCAGGATCTGCGCCGCCCGCACCGTCACCTCGTCGTCGGCGACGTCGACCGGCACGAACCGTGACACCGTTCGGACGGTGCGAGCCGCATCGACCGCGGCGATGGCATACCCCTCGGTCATCCGGGCGACCCGCGACTTCCGCATCGTCGCATCGTCGTAGACCATGTTGAGGGTGTTCTCGAAGTCGCTGCCGTCGCGGTCGATCGGGATGATGTACAGGCCGTCGGCGGAGTAGAGGCGCTGCCACTCCTCGTAGGCCGCGTGGTCGAGCAGGTCGGCCTCATGCCAGATCAGGTCGATGGCGCGTTGCAGCCGTGGATCATTCGTGGATGTGGTGACAGTGGTCATCAGGTCAGTCATCGGTCATCATGTCCTTCCATTTGGTGTAGGCCGCACGCATGCCGGTCTCGTCGGTGACGTGCGATGTCGGCCAGCCCTCGGGACTGGTGACCTCGCGCTCGAGGCCGCGGTTGACCATGATCGGCATGCCCGGTGCCGCCTGTGCGCCGCGCTGCACGCGATCCCAGCCCTCCGCATCGTCGGGAGTACCGAATCCGAAGGGCCCCTGGAAGTGTTCGTGCGCACGGAGCCGCCCCCGGTTGATCGGGCCGACGATCTCCTCGGGTCCGTCCGGGCCGATCGCGACGTGTTCGATGTAGGTCTCGTCGACGCTGATCGGCCGGAGAACCCGGAAGAACGAGATGGACATCGACACATTGGGAAAGAGGTTCAGGTTGAAGCCCGTTCCGTGCATCGTGCGCACGAGTCGACGGACCTCGTCGGCACCGAGCCCTTGTTCGGTGAGCTCGGCCACCAGCGAATCGAATCGGGGCTGCAACGGTTCGGTGCCGTCGTCGACGTCCAGATCGGAGTGCTCGGGGACCATCTGCATCACCGAATGTCCGTTCCCGAGATCGTGGGTGGTGCACTCGGGATCGGTCATGAAGCTCATCATGTCGGCGGTCTCCGCATCCACCGAGGCCATCCAGGACCGGTGCACGATGGGGAAGTGGTAGCCATCGGTTGTGTTCTCCAACTGGATCTTCCAGTTGCCCTTGAACGTGAACCGGTGTGTTCCGAGGACCTTGATCGGGTAGCCGCCGCCCTGCTTCATGAATCGGTCGAGCCACAGCCGGACATCACCGAGGTGATCTTCGAGCGGCTCGGCATCGGGATCGAAGGTCGCGAAGATCATCCCGCCGTAGGACTCGGTGCGCAACTGCCACAGGCCCATCCCCTCCTTGTCCATCACCCCCTCGTAGCCGTCGGGGTAGGGGATACCGCGGAGGCGACCGTCGAGACCATAGGACCATGCGTGGTACGGGCAGGTGAAGCCATTGGCGGTGCCCGTCCGCTGCTCGCAGACACTCGCGCCACGATGGCGGCATCGATTGAGCAGGGTGTTGATGGTGCCCTTGCGATCCCGGGTGACGATGACCGGCTGTCGGCCGACATACGTCGACTTGAAGGAGCCGGCCTTGGGCAGTTCGGATTCGTGGGCAACCCAGACCCAGGTCTTCTCGAAGATCTTGCTCATCTCTTCGTCGAAGATCTCGGGGTCGGTGTACATCCGGCCGGCCACACGATCGCCGCGGACCAGGTCGGCGGGCGGCAGGTCGTAGATGGTGTCGTCGGTGAATTCAGTGGTCATCGGTCATCTCCCGTCGATTGATGGTGGTGCTCAGAGGAATCCGGGAAGCGTCGGTTCCAGGCCCATCAGCACGGCCCCCGCGGCGTCGTAGATACCCTGGCCGAGGGTCGCGTGGAGCTGTGGGACCTGGGCATCGAGCCGGAGGCGGTTGAAGGGGTGGCTGTTGGCGATGATCGCCGCCCCCGACACCGCACCGAGGCTGTGGACCACCTGTGACGAGGTGTCGGAGACGTTCACCGCCGACAATCGGACCCGGGCGATCTGATCGGCGGTGATGTCATCGCCGGCCAGTAGCGTCTGCCACACCTCGTCGGCGACGTCGAAGTACCACGATCGAGCCGAATGCAGTGCGGCATAGGCCTTTGCCACGTCGAGGCGATAGTAGGCGCGGGCACCCACCGGTGTGGCCCCGGTGATCCCGGTGTAGGCGCCGTTGTCCACGGCATACCCCAGGGCGGCCTGGGCCACGCCGAGCCCGACCGCGGCGTGGATCTGGGCCTGGTAGGCGACCACCGGATAGCGGAACAGTGGCTCGTCGGTGATGAGCGATGGTCCGCCCCGCACGAACGTCCACTCCCGGGGCACCTCGACGTCACGCACGATGGTGTCGAACGATCCCGAGGCCCGCATGCCGCTCACGTCCCACGCGTCGACGATCTCGACCTGTGCGGCGGGCAGCACCGCTGTCCGCGGCCGTCCCCCCGCAGCGTCGTCGAGCAGGCCCACGCCGATCCAGTCGGCACCCATACATCCGCTCGCGAACTGCCAGCGGCCGTTGACGAGGTAGCCCTTGTCGGTCTCCGCCGCCTTCTGCATCGGAAAGAGTCCGCCGGCGTAGACGACGTCGGGTCCGTCCTTGTACAACTCGGCCTGGGTGTCGAGGGGCAGGGCGGCGAGATAGGTCAGCGCCGACGCGAACGCCACCACCCATCCGGTGGAGCCGTCCACCGTCGCCACCTTCTCCACGATCCTCAGGAAGTCGGCCGGGGGCATCGGTCGGCCGCCGAACCGGGCCGGGGTCGCCGACCGATAGACCCCGAGAGGTTTGAGTTTCTCGATGAAGTCCTTCGGCACGTGACGGAGTTCATGGAATTCGTTGCGGCGCTCGGCGAGCTCGGCCAGAACGGGATCCCACTCGACATCCGTTGGGGACCCCAGGGTTTCGGTCATGTTCTCGGCACTCCTTGGTTCGACGATGCAGCAATGGTCGGCGAAGCGGACTGCCGGCAGCCACGACATGGTCCGGTGAGCGAACCTGACCCTGACACCCGTGCGGGGCGGCGACCTAGATTCCCAGTGCAGGCCGGGGAATGCCCGGAGCAACGCATCACGAGGAGGAACGGTGGTCACGATGACAACCGAGCTCACCCCCACCCAACGAGAATTCCGTTCGGCCATGGCCGGGCTGCCCGCCGGTGTCAACATCGTCACGACCGACGGCGAACTCGGTCGCGCGGGCACCACGGTGACCGCGGTCTGCTCGGTGACCGACGGCCCGCCGACGATGGCGGTGTGCATCAACAAGTCCGCGACGAGTCATGATGCCTTCATCGGGAACGCGCGGATCGGGATCAACATCCTCGGCAGCGAGCACGAGGACGTGGCGTTGGTGTTCGCCAACGCCACCGAGATCCCGCGGGAGCGTCGCTTCGACGATCCGCGATGGGACGTCGAGACCCACGGTGTGCCGGTGCTGACCGGTGCCGCGGCATCGCTGGTCGGGCGGATCGGGTCGATCGCACATCAAGGCTCGCACACGGTTGCCTTCGTCGAGATCGACATGGTTCTGACCGCACCGGAAGCGGGCGGACTGGTCTACTTTCAGCGGTCTTTCCGTGGCGTCGGCACGGCTGCCCGATGACTGTCTTGCCGCAGGCCGGGTCGGCCACACGGATGACCCTGACCTGCTACAACGACACCCACGGGTGGGGGTGGAAGCACGTCGACCTGTTCGTCCACGACCGCGCGACCGGCCATGAGCTCGGCTGGGTGCACTGGGGGGTTCCCGTCGACGGGCCCGAGGCTGCGGATCGGGTCACCGCGACCGTGGAGCCGCTGCTCCGACGGACCTCTCCGTGGCGACACAGTCGTGGCCCGAGTGGCATCGAATCCTGGGAGGCCGACGCCGAGTGGGCGGACGAGGAAAGGGGCTGAGCCAATCATCGTGAGGTGACCATGCTCATGAGAAGCAGAAGGCCGGGACCACATCGTTGGTACCGGCCTCCTGCTTCGCACTCGTCGGTCAGGGCCTCAGGGCCTTAACAGCACCGAGGCGGAAGGGAAGTCGCTGACAAAGTTGTCTGGCAACGGCACGATGAAGGCGTTCTCGGTGCGGGTACGGGAGATCTTCCACGCGCCATCCACCTTCCGGAAGAGATTGTTGAGCCGGCTGCCGCGGATCAACCCCGTACCGTCGCCGAACAGCCACGGCTGGAAGTGGATCCACTGGCCGTCGGCATGCCGCCCGTCGCCGTGGACGTGGATCTGCTCGGAGGTCAGGTAGTGCACGTTCAGCAGGAGCTTCGGGTCCTGGTCCTTCGGCCAGAACCGGTTGAAGTGTGCCCGGAGCGCGTCCTTGCCCACGGCTTTGCCGAACTGGTTGTCGTAGTACTCACCGACGCCCTCCCAGATGGCGTCGTCGGTGTAGAGCTCGAGGATGAGTTCGATGCGCTCGGTGTCGTCGGCCACACCGAACTCGGGATTGGGGGTGTCGCAGAGGAACATGTACCGGGTCTGAAGGCGTCGGATGTCTGCCTCGGCCTCGAGCCGTTCGAGGCGTCTGAGCAGGGCCACGGTGTCGATCTCCGGTGTCACGATGTCTGGGGTGTCGATGTCTGGGGTCACACACGCAGTGTCGCCATCGCGGCCGGTGAGGTGAACCGGCGGGTCCGAACAGTGGACCCGCTTGGTACACAGTAACTCTCGGGTGCGGAATCCCGGGTGCGGAGTCATCGCCGGGTCGAGTTCGGCACGGGCCGAGATCAGCACCGGTGCCGAGATCAGCACGGACGACAACGGTGGATCAGCTGACGAGCCGGATTCCCTCGTGGGTCGATGCACCCACCGCTCGCCGAAGACCCTGCATGATGTCGTTCGCCGCCGCCCACAGTGCGTGCAGAACGGGCTGGTCGTCGCGACGCTCGGATGTGCGGGTCACCGAGATCGCCGCGAAGATCCTGGATGTCCCGGGATGGAACACCGGAACGGCAGTCGTCTTGAAGCCCGCCACGCACATCTGGTTCTCGGTGGTGTGGCGGCGTTCGCGGATGTCGGCGAATCGCGCGGTGAGCGCCGACCGGTCGCGCACGCCGAGGCGCTCGAGAGCCGACGAGTCCAGCCCGGAACACCGGTCGGTCTCGGAGTAGGCCAGGAACAGGTGCCCAGAAGCAGTGGCGTGCAGAGGTACTCGATGACCGACCGAACCCAGCACGTGCCGGTCGCGGCGGCCGGCGAACCGTTCGAGGTACACGCATCGGTCCTCCTGGGGGATCGCGAGATGCACGACGCCGTGGGTGGCGGAACGGAGATCGGTGAGTGTGGGCCGGGCCAGCGCGCGTAGTCCCGCCGGCCCCGGGACCAGCTGGCCGAGTTCGAACATGCGCCAGCCCAGCTGATAGCCGTCCGGGGTCCGGGTGAGCATGCCGAGGGTCGACAATTCGACGGCGAGGCGATGCGCACTGGCCTTCGGGACGCCGGACCGACGGCTCAGTTCGGTGAGGCCCATCGTGGTCGGGCCGTCGGTGAAGGCGGCGAAGATCGCAGTGGCCTTGCCCAGGACCGATGCCGCATGAGCGGCGGGGTCGTCGATGCGATCGGCGGGTGCGGTGTCGGTCTGTCGGATGGTTCCGGCCATGGTGCGTACCTCACGTCTTGATCCAACGCGCGTTGCGGATGATCCTGTTTTCCAGGTGGACAACAGCATCGTCGGTCGCGTGTGTTGCGGATCGGCACCCGGATTGTTACGGGCCGGAAAAGTTGTCCATCTGGACAACCGGGGAGGGTTCGCTCAGCGAACCGCTGCGTTGAGGGGCTCCGGACGGGCTTGTGATCCTCCGTGGAGCCGACAACAGACACCCATCGTGAGGAGTGATCGTGAGAGGACACATGCCGACCCGGACGGCGTATCCCGCCGACGCGTTCGATGAACCGGCGGGAGGTGGGCGGTGACCACGGGAACCGTGTCCGCCGACGTCGTGACGGACCTGCGATCTCGGATGCGCGGAGTGGTCGCCGAGCCCGGTGACCCGGAGTACCCGCGTTTGGTCGCCGGGTTCCACCTCGCGTTCGAGCACACACCCCCGGTCGTGGTGGAGCCGGCCGACGTCGCCGACGTCCGAGTCGTCGTCGAGTCGGCCGTGCGTGCGGGTGTCCCGGTCACCGCGCTGGGTGGGGGACACGGCTTCCATCGCGGCATCAGTGACGGAATCGTTCTGCGTACCAGTGGTTTACGATCAGTCGATGTCGATGCTGGTGCAGCGACGGTACGGATCGGGGCCGGCACGACGTGGCATGAGGTGGCGGCGCTCACCGGGCCGATGGGACTGGCTCCGCTGGCCGGCTCGGATCCGGGTGTGGGCGCCGTCGGATATGTCCTGGGTGGTGGCCTGGGGCCGCTCGGACGGACCCACGGATACGCCGCCGATTCCGTTCTGTGCTTCGAGGTCGTCACCGGCACTGGCAGGCGGCTCGTCGTCGACGACGAACACCATCCGGATCTGTTCTGGGCGCTGCGTGGTGGCAACCACGGTCTGGGCATCGTGACGGCCATGACGGTCCGCCTCGTCCCGACCGCCGATATCCATGGGAATGCCTGGTATTTCGATGACCGCCATATCGAACCCGTCCTGCGGGCATGGGTTCGCTGGTGCGCAGATCTGCCGGACGAGATGAACACCTCGGCCCAGATCCTCCGGGTGCCCGACGATCGGGATTCACCAGCGGCGATCCGGGGACGGACGGTTCTCGGGATCGCGAATGTCCATGTCGGCGAGGAGAACAGGGGACTGGCGCTGGCCTCGCCGCTGCTCGGGATCGCGACGCCGATATTCCACGAGCCCGGACGTGTTCACCACGACATGCTGCCGCCGACGGTGGTCACGGACGGAGGCGTCTACCTCGACGCGGTCGACGACGAGGCGCTCGACGCGATTCTCGATCTGGTCGGGCCGCGGCATTCTCGTGACGCGGTACCACTGGATTCCGTCGGCCTGCAGCGGCTCGGTGGTGCGCTGTGCTCCCCACGCACCTCGTCGAACGCGGTGACCGGACGTGGAGCGGCCTTCGCCCTCCACGCGATCGGGACACGACCGGATCTGATCGGCACGGGGATCCCGGAACACATCCGTGCGCTCCATGCCGCGGTGGGGCGTCTTCGGAGCGTGGGCACCCTCCCGAACTACATCGGTCCGGCGAACGCACCGGGCGAGGTGGCCGAAGCATGGGAACCGGCGATCGGGCGCCGGTTGACCGAGATCCGCGCGGCCCACGACCCGTCGGGGATTCTCCAGGGCTCCCATACGAATTGACAGGATTCCCATACGAATTCACGAGGCGCGGTCACGACGCCGTCGCCGCACCGGGAGGTCTCCGGTGCGGCGACGGCGGCTGGTGCCCACGCGACTCAGAGCTCGAACCTTCCAACACCATCGATCCCGGCGCGAACGAATGCGTTCTCGGGGATGGACCCACGACGGGTCTTGAAGTGCGGGATCACATACTTGCCGATCACCTCGATGGTCTTGAGGGTCTTGGAGTGACCGTATCCGTCGATCTTGAGTACCACCTCGTCGATCCCCATGCTCTCGAGCCGTTCGCACCGCTCGATGAAGAAGTCGGGGTCGCCGACCATCAGCATCGGTGAGGAATCGTTGAGGTACTCGAGGTCGTCACCGTGCTTCTGGATGTTCTCGTGGAGCTGTCGCCAGTACTGGTAGCCGGGCGCCTGGGTGCCTGCGAGCCCGGCCGCGAGATCTTCGACACTCTTGATCAGGGCCTTCATGGTGACCCCGGCATCGGCGAAGGCCTCGTCCTTCGACGCGGCGCAGTAGGCGGGGAAGGTGAAGCCCGTCACGTGCGGGTTGATCGGGTACAGACCACCGATGGGCGCGGCCTCTGCGAGGCCCCGGCGGTACTCGTCGACCACCAGTTGCTGGTACTCCCACCCGAGGTAGCTGTCCGCGGTCATCAGGCCCAGGCCCAATGTTCCTGCGGTGTAGTGGCTTTCCGGGCTCGTCGCGGTGACGTAGATCGGTGGGAGTTCCCGGCTCTCCAGACGCGGATTGACCGAGACGTCGTCGATGTCGTAGAACTCGCCATGGAAGGTCACCGAATCCTCGGTCAGTGCGCGGATCACGATCTCGGTGTGCTCACGCCACTCTTCGCGGGTCCTGGTGGGATCGATGCCGAAGCCGCGCATGTACTTCTCGTTGTTCGACCGCGCCGTCGCGAACTCGAATCGGCCGCCGGAGAGGATGTCCATCGTGGCGACCCGTTCGGCGACACGCAGGGGATGATTGAACCCCAGCGACGTGATCGCCATCTGGCGCACCTTGATGGTGTGGGTGCGCTCGGCGAGGATCGGCATGATGATCTCCGGTGCGGAGATCGACCACTGTCCCTCCATGAAGTGCTGTTCGGACGTGCCGATGAAGTCGAAACCCATCTCCTCGGCGAAGACCAGTTCCTTGATGGCCTCGCGCAGGCGCACGCCGTACGACATGCCCCGATTCACCTGGGCCTCGGATATGATCCCGAATTTCACTGTTCAGATCCTCCAGTGCAGATAAGGCCGGGTCGCTCGCCGGGGGCGATGGCGCCCGGATGGGTGCGACCCGGCTCTCTCGATGACGGGCCCTTCGCCAGACAACACTGACTCTGTGTCGCTGCGGTTTCCACGTGGCGGACCGCTCAGCGGACCCGGTGGTGACGCCGTCCGGAGCGCCAAACCTAGCCTGTCGCCATGGCGCAGCAGACGTATTACACCCAAGGAATCAGCACCCCTGAGCGGCCGCCGCTGAGCGGGACGTCGTCCTACGACGCGGTGGTCATCGGCGGCGGATACGCCGGGATCTCGGCAGCGACGGCGTTCGCCCGATCCGGGATGTCGGTGATCGTTCTCGAGAAGGATCGGACCGGAGCGGGTGCGTCCGGCCGCAACGGCGGAATCCTGCTCCTGAGTGAGGGAACACATCTGGGCGAGGCCGAGGACTCGGCGACGGTGGACGAGTCGCTGGGCGCCGCCGCTGCCGAACTGGTCGCGTTCGTCGCCGAGAGCGGCGCGGACGTCGACCTCCGGCAGGGCACCATACGGCTGGCGACGACCCGTCGGCAGGCCGCGCAGTTGGCCAGATCGTCTGTCGCGGGGTCGGACTCGGTGCGAGCCGCTCGCCGGTTCCTCGATTCCGGTGAACTCCGGGAGTTCGTGGCCTCGGACAGGTACACCGGCGGCCTCTATGAACCGGACAACATCACGATCAACCCCTACCGGCTGCTCGAGGCCCTTGCCGCGTCTGCGGAAGCTCAGGGTGTGGTCATCGCCGAAGGAAGCGCCGCCACCGGAATCCATGCACGCCGCGATCGTGTCACCGTGGTGACCGAGGCCGGTGAGGTCCATGGTCGTCGGCTGGTGGTGGCTGCGGGTACAGGCACCGGCCGGGTGGTCCCCTCGATCGGTCGGCTTCTGCTGACCGGGTACTCACAGATCGCCGTGACCGAGCCGATCGACGAGCGCCTTCTCGACAGTGTGCTCCCGTCCTGGCTCGCGACGTCGGAGATCGTCGTGTTCTCCCGGTACTTCCGGCGGCTTCCGGGCAACCGGCTGCTCTTCGGAATCGGTACCCTCTTCGACAGCATCGACGGACCCGGCCTCGCCGACCGGATCCGCGCCGAACTCCGGGATACGTTCCCGGCATTGGGGGATGCGGCCTTCGAGAGCAGTTGGGAAGGCGCGATCGCCTCCACCGTGGAGGAGACGCCGCTGCTGGAGCGGATTTCTCCCACCGCGGTCGCCACCTCGAGCAACGGAGTCCTCGCATCGTGGAACGCGGGCCGGATCGCCGCAGCGGCAACAGATCCCGACTACGCCGCCTATGACCTGCTGCGGGGGAACCGGCACGCCACGTGGCCGCCTCTGGGCGCTCCCGAGGCGTTGGTGCGCCGGGCTGCGGCAGGGGTCTTCCGCGTCCGAGATCGGTTGTGACCAGGCATTATCCGTCGACGGTTCGGTGAACGGACCGTCGACGGACCGGGTGGCGGTCGGTCGTATTGACTGACTGCATTCCGGCGTCGGGTTCCCGACCACGAGGACGACACACCTACAGCGACGACATACCTACAGCGAGGAGCACATCTCATGACCGAATCGACGACATCGGTATGGAAGGCGTACCGGCCGGTGGGTACGCCGCACCCCGCGTGCCTCACCCTGGCCGGCGATGACACCGTCATCGTGTCCGGGCTGAGTGGGATGAGTCCCGACGGCACCATGCCCGAGACCGCATACGAACAGTCCGTCCAGGCGATCAAGAACATCGAATCACTTTTGCAGCGTGAGGGTTTCACTCTGGATGAGGTTATTCTGCTGCGTCCGTACGTGACCGACATGGCGTTTGCGCCCGACCTGGCGAAGGCGGTTCTCGACGCATTCGGCGAAGCGCCGCCGGCATCGGGTGCGCTGCTGGGCAATGTGACCCTCGCGCATCCGGCGATGCTGATGGAACTCGAGGCCATCGCGGTGCGTGGCGTCGTGCGGGAACTCGTCGCGGAATGAGTGTAGACGACTTCCCGAGCCGCGACTGGAAGTACTGGACCCAGCCGACGATCATCGATATCGACGGCGTGCCAACGGCATATCGCCGCGATGGGGCCGGCGAGGTGGTCGTGTACCTCCATGGTGCGGAGGCCACACGTGCCTGGCTGCCGGTGCACCGGTTCCTGTCGAACGATGTCGATCTGATCGCGCCCGAGCATCCGGGATTCGGTGATACCCCCCGCCCCGCCGAATGGGATGAGTGGGAGGACTGGATTCTTCACTACGACACCCTGCTGCGCACACTCGGCACCGAGCCGGTGCACCTGGTGGGCAATTCGTTGGGGGCCTGGCTGGCGGCGAATCTCGCGGCCTTCTATCCGGGACGATTCGCCAGTCTCACGCTGATCGCGCCGCACGGCGTGCGGACGGATCCCACCGTTCACTGGGCAGATCCGTTTCGTCCGGTCGACGGCACCGGTCACGATGCCCTGTTCAACGGTCGCGGAGCGGAATTGATCGCCGAACTCGGCCAGGAGGGCGAGTTCGAGGACGGCATCCGGAGATTCGCCGAGGGCGCCACGGCGGCCGTCCTCACCTTCAACCCGCGCTACGACATCAAGTTCGACTATCGGCTCCGGCGGATCGAGTCGCCGACGCTCGTTCTCGCGCCCGAGGAGGACCGGCTGTATCATGGTGCCGCCCAACGTTTTGCGGATCTGATCCCGGGTGCAGAGTTGCGAGTGGTCGGGGGAGACGACCGAGGACCGTCCGGTCACGGGATGGTGCTCGAACAGCCCGCAGTGATCGCCACGTCGATCATCGACCATGTCAGGGCGGGTGCGCGATGAGCCGTGCGGTGGAGTTCTTCGGGCTGATGGAAAGCGGATATCCCTACGTCCCCTACTCCGCTGACCGCCCGCATCGGTCGATCTTCGTCGACATGCCCGGCAGCTATTACGACAGGATGCAGGGGCAGCGTCAGATCGAGGATCAGCTCGAGACGCTTGTCGGTCTCGAGAAGCTGGGATTCGACGGCGTCGCCATCACCGAGCAGCACAACGGGCCTGCCGGTCTGATCCCCAACGCGATGTTGGGTGCGGCCTGGCTGGCGGCACGCACGTCGTCGGTGAAGATCATGGTTCTCGGGCCGTTGCTCAATGCCTATCGGTCACCGATCCGGCTCGCCGAGGAGATCGCGGCGGTCGACACCATGTGCCAGGGGCGGTTGCTCGTCGGGCTGCCCATGGGTCTGGGTAGCTCCTACCATGGGCTGGGCCTGAATCCGGCGACGGCACGACTGCGCCACAACGAGGGCACAGAACTCCTCCTCAAGGCGTTGTACGAGACCGAGCCGTTCAGCTGGCGGGGACGCTTCTTCAACCACGAATACGTCAACGTGTGGCCGAAGCCCGCTCACGACATCGAGTTCGTACTGCCCAGTGGCGGTTCGCAGGAGACCTTGGAGATTGCCGCGAGGCGGCGATTCGGATACCAGTCGCAGCTGAACGATCGCGGCATGACCATCAAGATCCTCGAGCGTTTCCGCGAGCTGTGCAGAGCCGAAGGTTACGATCCGGATCCGCGGCAGAGTCAGCTCAGCATCGACATCTTCGTCTCGGAGACCGATGCATCGGCCCGCAAGGAGATCGAGGCGTACACCGACTGGACGTACCAGAACTACCTGGCGATGGAGGAGTACGACCTGTTCCCGCCCGGGTACACCTCGGTCAACTCGATTCGAGGGATTCGCCGCGGCGGGTGGGGTGAAGATGTCGGGACGACGACATTCGACGACGTCCTCGACAACCGGTGGATCATCACCGGTTCGCCTGACACGGTGATCGCCGGGATCGACGAGCTGCTCGACAGTACCGGGTCGGGACGGCTCCTGGTTTCGCTCGACAACGGTGCGATACCCGCGTGGCTGGTCAACAAGTCCGCCGGGCTGTTCGCCGAACAGGTTCTGCCACACTTTCGGCCGGATGGCCGGACGACGTCGGAGACCGAACCCCGACACGGATATCGCACGAAGCTGGAGTACGCCACCAAACGGGGCGATCTCGTTCCCAAAACCGTTGTGAAAGACGGCCATCTGGTCGATGCCGATCGCGTTGCCACCGATCCTGACGGTGCGAGGATCCGTCGATGGCCGGCATGACGTCGTGTCCACGGTGCTCGCACCCGGGCCCGGTGGGCAGACGTGAGGGGGCGGCGCCCGCGTCCGGCCGATGAGCGATCGATCGCCGTGAGCGCCTGCACCATGTCGATTCGTCCCCGGTCGCGCGGGAGTCGACGAGCAAGAGAATCGCCGACGGCGTCGATCTCTCCCATTCCCTGAACCCTGGAGAACACAAGTGAGCAATCTGAACGGGCCGCGAATGAATCGGCGGGACCTGCTGAAGTACATGGGCCTCGGTGGGGTGGCGGTGGCGGGCACGAGCCTGCTGGCCGCGTGCGCCTCGGGGGAGTCCGGTAGCGGCGCGACCGGACCGTCTGCACCACCGCAGAAGGGCGGGACGATGCGGGTCGGGATCATCAGTGGCGGAGCCACCAGCGTGTTCACCCCGTACAGCCCGAACACGTCGGACGCCGAGTGGATCGGTGTCAGCCTGTTCGAACCGATCCGTTCGCCTGATGACCAGACATTCCAGATGACCGACCTGCTGTGCGAATCCATCGAGCCGGCCAACAACGGGCAGCAGTGGATCGTCAAGCTGAAGAAGGGAATCGAGTTCCACAACGGGAAGACCGTCGACGCCGACGACATGATCTACACCTACGGTGTGATCAAGGACCCGGCCACCGGCGCCATGAGCTCGAGCGGATTCCAGATTCTCGAATCCATGAAGAAGCTCGACGACCACACGGTCCGATTCGACCTCACCGGGCCCTCGGGGTACTTTCCGATCGCGCTGTCGCAGCGCGGCACCACCGGATTGGCTCCCGCCGGGTGGAAGAAGGGGGATGCCCCGATCGGCACGGGCCCCTTCAAGTTCAGGTCACGCTCAGGCGACACGACGACATTGGTCCGGTTCGACAACTACTGGGGCGACGTCGCCTATCTCGACGAGGTGCAACTGACACCGATCGTCGACCCGAATGCCCGGGTCAATGCGTTGTCGTCCGGCGCGATCGACCTGTGTATGAATCTGCCGGTGACGTCATTCAACCGATTCCACCAGGACCCGAGATTCGGTGTGATCGACGCACCGTCGGGGTTGTCCCAGTTCATTCTGATGCGTACCGACAGCGGTGAGTTCGCCGACAACAACGTGCGAACCGCGATCAAGATGGCGGTCGACCGTGACCAGATCCTCGAGGTCGTGTACGGCGGGCACGGGGTCATCGCCAACGACGTCTACGGAAAGTACGACCCGGCGTTCGACGAGTCCCTGGTCCGGACGCGTGACCTCGCCGGCGCGAAGGCGCTGATCAAGAAGGCCGGCGCCGAGGGCGACGAGGTCACGTTCGTCACCATTGCCGGTGAGTTCCAGTCGATCTGCGAGATCGTCGCCCAGGCGGCAAATGACATCGGGCTCAAGGCGAACGTCCAGGTGAAAGACACCGGATCGTATTACGCGAACTTTCCGGGCTGGTATGCGGCGACCGACAGCTGCCCGGCACTTCCGTTTCTCAGCATCGCCGGAATCTACGATGCCCCGGGTGCCACGTACAACGGGACGTTCTTCAGCAACGCGCAATACGACGCGTACTGGAACGAGGCCGTCGGCATGCTGACGCAGGAGGAGCAGAAGGCGCCGATTCAGGGAATGCAGAAGATCCTCTTCGATCAGGGGGGATACATCATCCCGGTGTTCAAGAACACCGTGGCCGCGCACGCGGGCAACACCTCGGGATGGCCGACGGCCGATCACCTGGGTCTCGGCATCCAGATCGGTCTCAACAAGGTCGGTTTCACCGCCTAGCGGAAAAGAGAAGCTGGTAATGAGCACAGTATCGGGGCCCGCGGTCTCTCGTGGGATGCCCAGCTCACGCAAGGGTCTGCGGTGGTCACCCGACATCGGCTGGATCGCCCTGCGGGTGGGGTTCGGTCTGTTGACCCTGTTCGTCGTCACCGTGGTGATCTTCCTGGCCACACAGATCCTGCCGGGCGATGTCGCGCGGATCGTGCTGGGTCGAGGTGCGACACCGGAGGCGGTCGAGGCGATGCGGGCGAGTCTCGGCCTCGATCAGTCGGCATTCCACCGTTACACGGAGTGGTTGGGGGGTGTGCTGACCGGAGACTTCGGCACCTCGCTGACCTCGGGCACATCGGTGGCCGACCAGGTGTTCCCTCCGTTGCTGAACACGCTCTCGGCGGTGGCCGTGGCGGTGGCGATCGGATTCCCCCTCGCGGGTCTGATCGGCACGCTGGCGGCTCGGAAGCCCGGCGGAATCCTCGACGGGATCGTGTCGGTGGTGGCGGTGGTGATCTCGGCGGTCCCGGAGTTCGTCGTCGCCTTGCTGGTCGTTGCACTGTTGTCGACCAGTGTCTTCACCATCCTGCCCGCGGTGTCACTGATCCCCGCTGGTGAGTCGCCGTGGTCGCACCCCGATCTCCTGGTGCTCCCGGTCATCACCCTCGTGATCGTGATGCTCCCGTACCTGACCCTCCAGGTCCGTGCCTCGGTGGTGGAGGCACTGCGCTCGGAGTACGTGGTGATGGCCGAACTGAAGGGACTGTCCCGTCGAACCGTGTTGTATCGGCATGCCCTGCCGAACGGTCTCCAGCCGGCCATCCAGGCGGGCGGACTGTCCCTGGCATACCTTTTGGGCGGAACGGTCGTCATCGAGTACATCTTCCAGTATCCGGGTATCGGATTGACCCTGGTCAACGCCGTGACCAATCGCGACATCCCGATCGTGCAGGCGTCGGTCCTGGTGCTGGCAACCCTGTACGTCGTGATCAACCTCATCGCCGACATCCTGACCGTATTCGTCACCCCCACAGTGAGGACACGATGACCATCGCCGACCCCACCGATCCCGAATTGACCAGCAGGGCAGAGGCATCCCTTCAGGGCCATGGTCGGTGGCGCGCTCTGCTGCGGGAACCGCGGTTCATCGTGGGTGGTGGACTGGTGCTGTTGATCCTGGCGATCGCGATCCTCGGACCGATGTTGGCGCCCCATGCGGCGGATGACTATGTCGGAGTGCCGTTCTCGAGTCCGGGCGACGGGTATCCACTCGGAACCGACGTCAAGGGGCAGGACATCTGGTCTCGTTTCCTGCGTGGTGGCTGGACCGTCGTCTGGATGTCGATCGCCTCGGCGACCATCGGCACCGTGGCCGGGACGTTTCTGGGGATGCTCGCGGGATACACCCGGGGGTGGTTCGACGAGGTCGCGATGAGACTGGTCGATGTGTGGCTGGCGTTCCCGATGATCGTCTTCGTGCTCCTGTTCGTCTCCATGGCGGGCTCGGGTCTGTGGCTGCTGGTGCTGCTCATCGGCCTGGCGCACATCCCGCAGGTCACCCGCGTCGTCCGCGGCGTGACACTGGACGTCGGAACACGTGAATTCGTAGAATCGGCAAAGGTATTGGGATCTGGCGTGGTTCGAACCTGTGTCGTGCAGATCCTGCCGAACATCCTACCCACTGTGCTGGTCGAGTACGGCATCCGGGTGGTGTGGTCGGTGGGCACCATCGCGAGCCTCGGGGTGCTCGGTATGGGCATCAAGGCCCCGTACGCGGACTGGGGGCTCATGATCAACGAGAACCAGCCGGGTCTGACGTTCGCCCCGCTCGGTGTGCTGTTGCCCTTGGCGGGGATCGCGACCTTCGCCATCGGGTTCAACGTGCTCTCCGAAGGGATCTCGAGAGCATTCAGCGTGTCGGTTCCGGGAGAGGTGAAGTGATGGCGGTCGACCGGCCGGTCGTCGAGGTGACGTCGTTGACCGTGAACGTCGGATCCCGCACCATCGTCGATGATGTGAGCTTCTCGATCGGGAGGGGAGAGATCCTCGCCGTGGTGGGACAGAGCGGATCCGGCAAGACGACGGTCGGCATGGCCCTGCTGGGCTACGTCCGCCATGGTGCACGTATCACCGGCGGTGAGGTCGTGGTGCGCGGCACGGACGTCGGCAGCCTCGACGAGGATGGACGTCGGGCCCTGCGGGGCAAGGTCGTCGCCTACGTCCCGCAGGATCCGCGTGCCTCGCTCAATCCGGCGCTGACGATCCGCAGGCAGCTCGCCGAGGTTCTCGACCCCGGCCCTCGAAGGACGAAATCGACTGTGGCGGATTCGATTCGAGAATCACTCGAGGGGGTCGGGCTCCCCTCTGACGACGAGTTCCTCGATCGGTATCCCCACCAGCTCTCCGGCGGCCAGCTCCAGCGGGTCGGGATCGCGATGGCGACGGTGGCACGACCCCCGGTTCTCGTGTTCGACGAACCGACGACCGGGCTCGATGTCACCACTCAGCGTCGAGTGCTGGATCTGGTGCGTGGACTGTGCTCGAAACACGGCATCGCCGGCCTGTATGTCACGCACGACCTCGCGGTGGTCGCGGATCTGGCCGACACGGTCCTGGTGATGAAGGACGGATCGGTACAGGAATACGGCCCGCTTCGGCAGGTGTTCACCGAGCCGACCTCGGACTACACCCGCCGCCTGCTGGCGGCGGCCCCGGATCTGGCCGATGTGGCCACACCGGGCGACGGGGGGCCACGGCGCAGGCCGGCCCCGATCCTGGATGTCACCCGGCTCGCGGCCGGATATCGGAAGCACCAGGTCCTGCACGATGTGTCCTTCCAGCTGTTCGAAGGGGAATGCCTGGCGATCGTCGGGGAGTCCGGCTCCGGCAAGACCACGCTGTCGCGGGCACTGATCGGACTGCATCCCGGTCACACCGGCGAGGTGTCGTGGTGGGGCACATCGCTGCCGCGGAGCGCGTCGGCCCGGACCAAGCGGATGGTGAAGGACCTCCAGTACGTGTTCCAGAGTCCGTTCACCGCCCTGAACCCCCGAATGACCGTCGGTGACAGCCTGCGATTCGCGCACACGCTGACCAACCAGGCCTCGCGGCGGGACCGCGAGGTCGCGATCGGTGAGGCGATGGACAAGGTCGGGCTCCCCCGGAAGGTGTTGGGGTTGCTGCCCAACCGTCTCAGCGGCGGGGAACGTCAGCGCGCGGCGATCGCCCGGGCACTGGTGACCGGCCCCAGCGTGCTGATCTGCGACGAGATCACGGCCTCGCTCGATGTCCTCATCCAGGAGACCGTCATCGATCTGCTCGGTGAGCTCAAACGGCAGGAAAATCTCGCCTTGCTGTTCGTCACGCACGATCTGGCGTTGGTGGGGGAGTTCGCGGATCGCGTCCTGGTTCTGGACAAGGGACGCGTGGTGGAACAGGGACCGACCGTCGAAGTCCTGACGGCGCCACGCGACCCCTACACCCGACGCCTGCTCGACGATGCGCCGTCGATCAGCGCCGCCATGTCCCTGCGCGACCACTGACGACCGCGGCGGTGCCGCGGGTGTGGCGGACACCGGGGCCGACGAGGCGGACTACCGAGACCAGAGCGGGCGTCCGGGTCCGGAAGGACCCGGACACCCGCTCCGGTCAGCTGCTCTGAGGCGGTGTCGGACGCCGCAGGTGGTTGATCAGGTGAGACGAGGATGCACCGATGCCCAGGGGCCCCTCCAACGCCGAGTCCTCATGGCCGGCACCACCGATCACCAGGACCGCCGACTCGACGCCGTCCACGGTCATCCGGTCGTGCATGCGCCACGTCGGGCCCTGGTCGACCATGTGGTCCCGATCGCCCCAGATGTGGAGGAAGGGCGATGCCTTGCCGGTGACCGAGTGCAGCGGGCTGGCCGAACGGTGGCGTCGGTCGGCCGGATCGAACTGCTCGGCCCCCAGATACCGGGCCACCTCTGAACCGTGTAGGGGCATCTCGGCCGCCTCCAGCCATGAGCGATGGAACGAGGCGGCGAGGTCGAGCGGACTGGACCAGGTGACGACGGCGTCGGCAAACGGTGCGAGTGGACGGTCGACCAGTCCGCCGTCGGCGCCGACCACCGACTCCAGTCCCAGCAGCGCGGCGATCAACCCGCCGGCCGACGACCCCCACGCGCCGATCCGGTCGGTGGCCAGTCCGTGTTCGGGTCCGATCCGTTCGACCCACCTCACCGCGGCGCGAGCATCGAGAAGCTGGGCCGGGAACGGGGCCACATCGACGAACCGATACTGGATGGCCACGACGGCGATTCCGGTCCGAGCCATCGGGAGGAGTCGGGTGTCGAGGAAGTCCGTTCGATCGCCCATGGTCAGTCCGCCGCCGTGGATGTAGACCACGGCGGGAACCGGGCCGTCGACCTCGGGTCGGTGAACATCGGCATACAGGTCGGTGCCGTCCACCGACCGGTAGTGAAGATCGTGATGGCTGGATACGTGCACGCTGCCTCCTGAGGGTGGTCCGAAGATCGGGAACTGCGGAGGCGGCGGGCTCGTTCTGGCCGCACCTGTCTGGTGACGGGTTCGCCCCGATCCATGGGGCGGAACGTCATTCGTGCCGCCACGCCGCGTCCGGTCACAGCAAACGCCGGTGTGGGGAGTCCGGCCTCTGCCCAGTCCGCTGGACGAACCGGTCAGGTCAACCGGATCACGGCACGTCCGGTGAGCGATCCGGTCTCGAGTGCCCGCAGGGCATCGGCGATGTTCTCGAGTGCGAATTCCTCGATCGCGACCTCGAGCGCGCCGTCGGCGATCCGCGGCAACAGCGACCGGGCGATCGTCTCGGCACGAGTGGTGCGGCGCAACAGGTTGACCGGCAGGAGGGAGACATCGGAGTAGAACCAGCCGGGGAGATCGACCTCGAAGCGGGTACCCGCGGCGTAGCCCAGGCACGCGAGTGTTCCGCCTGCCGCGATCCACCGGATTCGGTCGCCGAGGCCGGGACCGCCGATGGTGTCGACCAGCAGGTCGAGGTCCCGGTCTGATTCGAGTGACGCGACGGCGCGTGGATCATCAAGGGAGACACCGTGGATGCCCCGGGGAAGGCGGTGGAGACGTTCGGTTCGCGAGACCAGCCCGATGACCTCGGCACCGGCGTCGCGTGCCAGCTGGACCGCCATCGAGCCCACCGCACCCGTCGCGCCGGTCACCAGTACCTTCTGCCCCGGTGTGAGCCCGCCGATGTCGAAGAGCGCGACGTGAGCGGTGGTGACGGGAACGAAGAAGGCGGCGGCCACCGCCGGTGGGAGCGGGGGATCCAGCGGCAGCAGGGTGTCGTCGTCGACGCACGCCAGCTCGCGCCAGGTGCCGTCGCGATCCAGGCCGAGGCTGCCGTCACGGAAGATCACCTGCGTTCCGACCGGGTGGACGTCCGATTCGAGGACGGTTCCCGCACCCTCGCATCCGGCCACGTACGGCAGCGGCGGGGCAAGGTCGAATTCGCCTGTGGCGATGGTGATGTCGAGATGGCTCACGGTTGCCGCGTCGATCCGCACCAGGGTCTGGCCGCGGCGCCGCACCGGATCGGGAAGACTCTCGATCACCGGCGACCCTCGCCAACCGTGAATACGCGCTGCGCGCAACGGTTCACCTCCCGACTCGTCGAACTCGGCGCCAGCATGACCGAAGGGAGCCTCCGCCCGCTTGTGGCCGGTCCGCTGGACGGACTGCACCGATATCGGCCATCGCCCCGGATGCTGTAGTCGAACCGTGGACCCGGCTCGGGCGAGGTGACCGGGCCGTCCACACGCTATCCGCGTCGAGAGCAGGGGAGATCGACATGTCAGATGATCGGGATTGCTCGTGGCGTCGAGCCGAGCCGCCGGGAAAGAACCCGGAGGGCCACGAGGGTGATCCGGACACGCGCGCACGGCTGCTGGACGCGGCCGTGCACATCGCGAGCACCCAGGGCCTGGACAAGGTCACCTACCGGTCGGTGGCCGCCCAGGCGGGCCTGTCGCACAGCCTCGTCCGCTTCTATTTCGGCAGCGGCGATGCGATGATCTCGCAGGCCCTGGCGCTCGCCGCCGAGCTCGACGCCGAGGAGTCGAATCTGCGGGCCGGGTCGATCGACGAGTTCGGATCGCACTTGCTGTCGGTGATGGGCGACGAACGCACCAGGGCGATGCTGCAATACGACTACCTGTTGCGTGCGGTGCGGGGTGGAATCCCGCTCGAGCGCGTGATCTCGGTCTATGACTTCTACATCGATCAGGTGTCGACCACATTGCGCAACGTCGGTATCGACGACGAGGACGGTGTGATCGCGTCGACCATCTTCGCGGCAGTCGACGGAATGATCCTGCAGCACGCCATCTATCGATCCGATGAGCGCACCGAGCAGATGCTGGGGGTGATCCGACGGCTGCTCGCGCGGTTGCAGGACGACCCCGCGACCGACCGCCTCGCCCGGCGAGAGGTCAACGGCTCCACTGCCACCGCCGATCGGCGGTGACGCGCACCGCATTCTCCCTCACGTCGCCGTCGGTGCCATCCGACGGGCCGGCCGAGGAAAGGTGTTCTCGGCTGCCCCGGCCCTCACCGGGGTCTCGCTCGGTCAGGTGACCCGCACAGGTCCGGCCAGCGGACCGCGGGAGGGCGCAGACGATGCCGCACAGCGACACTCGGAGCATGACGATCAAAGCGGCAGCAGACACCGTGCTGCGTGGTGGCCCGGTCCTCGACCTCTCCGACTGGCGCCCCGGCACCAGGGCGACCCCGGCATGGCTGGCGGGTCGGCCCAGGGCGATCGCGATCAAGGACGGGCAGATCACGGCGCTCGGTGACGACGCCGAAGCGTCGATCGGGGCACAGACCGAGGTCATCGAACTCGACGGGTCCACCGTCATTCCCGGGATCAACGACGGTCATCTGCACTTCACCGCGTTCTCGCTGACGGCCCACTCCTATGTCAAGATGGGCACCGATGTCTTCACATCGATCCGGCAGCTGGACACGTTCCTCACCGCCGACAAGGTCGACGACAGTGGCTGGATTCGCGGACATGGCTGGGACGCACTGGTTCTCGGACGCAACCTGACAGCTCGAGACATCGACCGCGCGCTGGAAAGAAACGGGATCACGGGGACCCCGGTCGTGCTCTTCGACTGGAGCGGACACTCGCTGACCGCGAATGCCGTCGCCCTGGAGCGGGCCGGGATCATCGCGGCGACACCCGACCCGGAAGGCGGGCTGATCGAACGCGACGATGCCGGTGCCCCGGCGGGCTTCCTCACCAACACCGCGATCGCCCCGCTCATCGAGATCATCCCCCCGGTACCCGGCGAACAGCTGCTCGCCGCCTATCGGGCGGGGCAGCGCGACCTGCATGCGCTGGGGATCACCGCGCTGACCGAGCCGGGCCTCGGCCCGGGTCACGCGTCGCTGCTGGACGGTTCGGGTTCGGTCGAGGCGTTGACCGCCCTCGGAGATCTCGCCGAGCGCGGTGATCTCACGATGCGCGTGTCGGTCCTGGTACTTCCGGTCGGCACCGGCGGATGCAATGCCGCGCAGGTCCGCGAGCACCTCGACACGGGTCTGGCGCGCGTCTACGACGATCGTGAGATCGACCCGGACCGACTGCGGATCTCCGGGGTCAAGGTGTTCGCCGACGGTACCCCGCAGAGCGGCACCACCTGGCACAAGGAACCGGTGCACGAGGCCATCAATCCGCCGGGACATCAGTGCGGGCACATGGTGATCGCCGGGGATTCCGACGCCGACAAGGTGGCCGAGCTCCGCGAGATCATCCGCACCGTCGACGCCGCCGGCCTGCAGGTGGGCGTGCATGCGATCGGGGATCAGACGGTCGAGACGGTGATCGACACGATCGCCGAGGTCGCCCCGAACAGCTCCGGTCGCCACTACGTCATCCACACCACCGAACTGTATCCCGAGGGGATGAAAGTACTGGCGGACAACGGTATCGGGGCCTGCTTCAATCCTGCGATCGTCGCCACATTCGCCACCACGCTGCCTGTCGGTCGCCGGCGCCGCACCGAACCGATCGCGTCGGCGCTGCACGCCGGCGTCCATGTCGGGATGACCTCCGATGCCCCCGTGGCCACGGAGGACTGGCGTCCGGCGGTGGTGTACACGGTCTCCCGCTCGCACTTCTGGGAAGGGGCGGTTCCGGTGGACGACGACGAGGGGATCACCACCCTGGATGCGCTGGCATTGCTGACCCGCGAGGCCGCATACCGGGAGCGGTGTGATCATCTTCGCGGAACCCTCGCGCCGGGGCAGCGTGCCGATCTCGCCGTGATCAGCGGTCGGTGGCCCGATGACGACGAGGTCGAATCGCTTCTCGGCCGACCCGTCGAGCTCACCATGGTCGACGGGGTCATCGTGCACCGGTCGTGACGCCGGACCACGGAACAAACGATGCCGGACCACTCGAATTCTCACAGCTCGTCGCGGAAGGACAACGTGAACAACCCCATCGACTTCCTGTATCTCTCGGAACCCGACATGATCGCCGCAGGGGTCGCCGACATGACCGGTTGCATCGACGCCATGCAGGAGACCCTGGTGCTGACCCATCGCGGTGACTTCCGGATGTCGGGCCCGGACGGGGATTCCCACGGTGCACAGGTCAGCTTTCCCACGGAGAGTGCCTTCGAGGGAATGCCGACCGACTCCGTCGACCGGCGCTTCATGGCGATGCCCGCATATCTCGGCGGGAGCTTCGGCACGACCGGGGTCAAGTGGTACGGGTCGAATGTCGCCAACCGCGAGAAGGGACTTCCCCGGTCGATCCTCATGTTCATGCTCAGCGACACCGAGACCGGGGCACCGCTGGCACTGATGTCGGCGAACCTGCTGTCGGCGTTCCGGACCGGCGCGGTCCCCGGGGTCGGCGCCCGGTTCCTCGCCCGGGAGGATTCGAGCGTGGTGGGAATCGTCGGCCCCGGCGTGATGGCGCGAACGTCGTTGGCCGCCTTCGTGAGTGCCTGTCCCAAGATCGACACGGTGAAGATCCGGGGGCGCGGCCGGGCCAACCTCGACGCCTTCACCCGGTGGGCCGCCGAGGAATTCCCCCAGATCACCGTGGTGGAGGTGGACAGCGTCGAGGCGGCGGTCCGCGACAGCGACATCGTCACGTTCTGCACGTCCAACGAGATCGGTGATCCCAGCCGCTATCCCACCGTCGAACGCCGGTGGGTCGCGCCCGGCGCGTTCCTGAGCATGCCGGCGAGCTGCTCGATGGATGCGGCGATGGAGGCACCGGATGTGCGCAAGGTGATGGATCACATCGGCCTGTACGAATCATGGGCCAAGGAACTGCCGTACCCGGTCCATCACACGATTCCCGTGATCGGATGCCGGTTCACCGACATGGTCGTCGAGGGAGCGATGACCGCGTCGGATCTCGCCGATCTCGGCGCGGTTGCGGCCGGGGATCAGGTGGGGCGCCGGGACGACGACGAGATCGTGGTGTTGTCGGTGGGCGGGATGCCGGTCGAAGATGTCGCGTGGGGCACCGTCGTGTACCGCAACGCGCTGGCCCGCGGTATCGGCACCGTGCTGAACCTGTGGGAAAGCCCGGTGCTGGCGTGAACGGGGATCGGCGTTGGCCGGTGATCGTCGTCGGCCTCGGATCACTGGGGTCGATGGCATCGTGGCAGCTGGCACGACGGGGTGTCGAGGTCCTCGGCCTCGAACAGTTCGGTCGGATTCACACCCGCGGTGCGTACTCGGGCGAGTCGCGCCTGTTCCGGGTGGCCGCGAAGGAAAGCCGATTGTTCACGCCGTCGCTGCTGCGATCCCGGACGCTGTGGCAGGAACTCGGCGAGGCGTACGGCCGGGATGTCCTGCTGCCGACCGGGGCGCTGAGCATTGCGTCCCAGGGTGACGCGAACATCGAGGAAACGCTCACCGCCATCGCGGATTTCGACCTTCCGCACGAGGTCCTGAGTGCCGCGGAGCTGCGCGTGCGGTACCCGCAGTTCCACATCGAGGACGACGACCTCGGTGTCCTCGATGCGCTCGGTGGTGCGATGCGCCCGGAGATGGCGGTCGCTGCGGCCATCGATCAGGCACTCACGCACGGTGCGACATTCGGCTTCGACACGGCAGTGCAGTCGATCGAGCCGGATGCCGGTGGGGTGCGGGTGGAGACCGACAGTGGGGTCCATCTGGCCGAACGGGTCATCGTGACCTCGGGTGCCTGGACCACCCGGCTGCTGCCCGAGCTCGCCGATCTCGTCTGCAGCAGAGCGTTCGCGCTGAGCTGGCTGATGCCCCGGCACATCGAACGCTTCACCCCGGATCGCTTCCCGGGATTCATGCGTGATCTCGGTTCGACGCACGCGTTCGGTGTCCCGACTCTCGACGGATACAGCATCAAGATCTGCCCGGAGATCGAGTTCGACACCGTCGCCGATGTGGACGACCAGCAGACCACGTTGAGTCGGGACCAACTCCGGTGGATGGGTGAGCAGGCGCAGCGGATCATCCCGGACCTGATTCCCGAGGTGGTCCGGTGGTCGCTGCACTCCGACTCGTGGACCGACAATCGGATGCCGATCGTCGACATGGTTCACGGCGATGCCGTCGTGGTGGCAACAGCACTGAGCGGCAACGGATTCAAGTTCGCTCCCGTGTGGGGCGAGGTGCTCGCCGACCTGGCCACCGACGGGCGGTCGGCGCTGATGGAACCAGAGTTCACGATCGCGGGTCACCGCCGGGCAGGGTGAGCGGCCGGGTCATGGTGAGCCGACGTCGCCGGAGGCGGGCGTGTGTTGGGCCGGAGGCGGGGCGGCATGGAGTCGGTCGAAGAAGACCGACCGGGGGTGCTGACCTCGGCGTCCCGAGCAGAGGGTGCCGAGGTCGCCGATCCGGGAGATCAGCCCGATCCGACGGTTTGTGACCCGGCCGTTCCGGATCCCGGGTGGTATCGGCTTCCGGCGGGGCGGACCGGGACACCTCGGGCGTCCACCCGAGCCGATTGTTCCCGCTCAGGGCCCGCCCAATAGGATGGTGTGTTGTGACTCCCGCCGACCTTGCCGTGCTCTTGAGCACCGTGACCCGAGGTGTCGTCGCCGACCACGGCCTCGACACCTCGCTGGTCCCCGATTCGATCGTGGTCGAGCGCCCGCGCAGCGCCGACCACGGTGACTACGCCACCAACATCGCACTCCAACTGGGCAAGCGCCTCGGCGTCGCCCCGCGTGACCTGGCCGGCTGGCTGGCAGATGCCTTCGCCGCCACCGAGGGGATCGAGAAGGCCGAGGTCGCAGGCCCGGGATTCGTCAACGTCTGGCTTGCCGCCGCTGCGCAGAACACCGTGATCAGCGCCGTCCTCGAGCAGGGGGAGAACTACGGTCGCGGTGACGAGATCGCCGACAAGGTGATCAACCTCGAGTTCGTGTCCGCCAACCCGACCGGCCCGATCCACCTCGGCGGAACCCGCTGGGCCGCGGTCGGTGATGCACTCGGACGCGTCCTGGCGGCCCGCGGTGCGCAGGTCACCCGCGAGTACTACTTCAACGACCACGGCTCCCAGATCGACCGGTTCGCCCGGTCGCTGGAGGCGTCGGCGCAGGGCCTTCCCGCCCCCGAGGACGGTTACGCGGGCGAGTACATCGTCGACATCGCCGAGCAGGTCGTCACCAAGGTCCCCGGTGTCCTCGATCTCCCGGAGGCCGAGCGGGTCGAGACCTTCCGCGCCGAGGGCGTGGAGCTGATGTTCGGCCACATCAAGTCCAGCCTGCACGAGTTCGGCACCGACTTCGACGTCTACACCCACGAGAACTCCATGTTCACCTCGGGTCTGGTGGACCGGTGCATCACCGAGCTCAAGGCCAACGGCAACCTGTACGAGGCCGACGGCGCGTGGTGGCTGCGGACCACCGACTACGGCGACGACAAGGATCGTGTCGTCATCAAGAGTGACGGCGAGGCCGCCTACATCGCCGGCGACATCGCCTACTACCAGGACAAGCGCGACCGCGGCTTCAACCTGTGCATCTACATGCTCGGTGCCGATCATCACGGCTACATCAAGCGCCTCAAGGCGGCCGCCGCATCGCTCGGTGACGACCCCGAGACCGTCGAGGTGTTGATCGGCCAGATGGTCAACCTGGTCAAGGACGGCAAGCCGGTCCGGATGTCCAAGCGCGCCGGAACGGTCATCACCCTCGACGACCTCGTCGACGCCGTCGGTGTGGACGCGGCCCGTTATGCGCTGATCCGTTCGTCGATCGACGTCAACATCGACATCGACCTCGACCTGCTGGCCAAGCAGTCGAACGACAACCCGGTCTATTACGTGCAGTACGCGCACGCCCGGCTGTCGGCGCTCGGCCGCAATGCCGGCGAGCTGGGTCTCACCGCGAGCACCGAGCACCTCGAGCTGCTCGACAGCGATCCCGAGGCCGACCTGATCAAGACGATCGGCGACTTCGACGAGGTGGTCACGACCGCGGCCACCCTGCGTGAACCGCACCGCGTGTGCCGCTACCTGGAGACGCTCGCGGGCACCTACCACCGCTTCTACGCGCACTGCCGTGTGCTCCCGCAGGGTGACGAGGCAGCCGGCGACATCCACCGGGCCCGACTCGCCCTGTGTGCCGCAAGCCGGCAGGTCCTCGCCAACGGGCTCGAGCTCGTCGGCGTCACGGCACCGGAGCGGATGTGAACGCGCATCCGGCCGGCCCGCGCCACGCCGAGCCTCCGGCCGCACCCGGCCTGGCGCAGAAGCCCGACGACCCGGCCGTCCTCGCCGCGATCCCGGCCGCGGTGTACCCGCGCAACGCCGTCCGCGGCGACTCCGGTGAGCTGACCATCGCCGGTGTCGGCGTGGCAGAACTCGCCGAGACCTACGGCACCCCGCTGTTCGTGATCGACGAGGCCGACTTCCGGTCGCGTTGCGCCGACATGATGGAGGCATTCGGTCCCTACGGCCGCGTGCACTACGCCTCCAAGGCCTTCCTGTGCACCGAGATCGCCCGGTGGGTGGAGCAGGAGGGCCTCTCGCTCGACGTCTGCTCTGGCGGTGAGCTGGCGATCGCGCTGCACGCCGGGTTCCCGCCCGAGCGGATCGCCTTGCACGGCAACAACAAGAGCGAGACCGAACTGGCCGCAGCGCTCGACGCCGGGGTGGGCCACGTGGTGCTCGACTCGATGATCGAGATCGACCGGCTCGATGCCCTCGCCGGTGAGCGCGGTGTGGTCGCCGACGTCCTGGTGCGTGTGACCGTCGGTGTGGAGGCACACACCCACGAGTTCATCTCGACCGCCCACGAGGACCAGAAGTTCGGGTTCTCGCTGTCCGGCGGGGTCGCGATGGAGGCGGTTCGCCGTGTCTTCGCGACCGACAACCTGCGTCTGGTCGGCCTGCACAGCCACATCGGTTCGCAGATCTTCGACATGGACGGATTCGAACTCGCCGCCCACCGCGTCCTCGGCCTGCTGCACGACGTCGTCGCCGAGTTCGGGGTCGAGAAGACCTCGCAGATGGCAATCGTCGATCTCGGTGGCGGACTGGGCATCTCGTATGTGCCGGAGGACCGGCCGCTGCCGATCGGGGCGGTTGCCGAGCGCCTGGCCGAGATCGTGCGCAAGGAGTCGTCGGCCGTCGGACTGCCCATGCCGACCCTGGCCGTCGAGCCCGGCCGCGCCATCGCCGGACCCGGCACCGTCACCCTCTACCGCGTCGGCACCATCAAGGACGTCGAACTCGGTGGCGACGTGACCCGTCGGTACGTGTCGGTCGACGGCGGCATGAGCGACAACATCCGCACCGTGCTCTACGACGCCGAGTACGACGTCCGGCTGGTGTCCCGGGTGTCCGACGCGAGCGCTGTGGTCAGCCGCGTCGTCGGCAAACACTGCGAGACCGGTGACATCGTGATCAAGGACTGCTGGCTGCCCGAGGACCTCGGGCCCGGTGACCTCATCGCGGTCGCCGCGACCGGCGCCTACTGTTATTCGATGTCCTCGCGCTACAACATGGCGATGCGACCGGCCGTGGTCGGCGTGGCCGACGGTGGATCACGCGTGATCCTGCGCCGCGAGACCATCGACGATTTCCTGAGGTTGGAGACCTAGGTGAACACACAGACAGACAACCCCACCGGGGAACGGACCGAGGCCCGTAGCATCGGGGTGGCGGTGCTCGGCATGGGCAACGTCGGTACCGAGGTCGTGCGGATCCTCGACGAGAGTGCCGCGGACCTGCGTGCCCGCGTCGGCGCCGACCTGGTGTTGCGCGGGGTGGCGGTCCGTGACCTCGACAAGCCGCGCAAGATCGACCCGACCCTGCTGACCGCCGATCCCGAATCGCTGGTCACCCGCGACGATGTGGACATCGTGGTGGAGCTGATGGGCGGCATCGACCCCGCCCGCGCGCTGATCCGCAAGGCACTCGAGCGCGGCAAGTCGGTGGTGACGGCCAACAAGGCACTGCTGGCGGAGTACACCGGCGAACTGGCGACGGCCGCCGCGACGGCCAAGGCCGACCTGTACTTCGAGGCGGCCGTGGCCGGTGCGATCCCGGTGATCCGCCCGCTGACCCAGTCGCTGGCCGGTGACACCGTCGAACGCGTCGCCGGAATCGTCAACGGCACCACCAACTTCATCCTCTCGGCGATGTCCGAGACCGGTGCCGACTACGCCGATACGCTCGCCGAGGCGGGCCGCCTGGGCTACGCCGAGGCCGACCCGACCGCCGACGTCGAGGGCTACGACGCCGCCGCCAAGGCCGCGATCCTCGCGTCGATCGCGTTCCACACCCGCGTCACCGCTGCCGACGTGTACCGCGAGGGCATCAGCGCGGTCACCGCCGACGACCTCGTCGCCGCACGCAAGTTCGACTGCACCATCAAGCTGCTGGCGATCTGTGAGCGTGTGCGCGACGACGAAGGCGCACAAAGTGTCTCGGCGCGGGTCTATCCGGCGCTGATCCCGCTGACCCATCCGTTGGCGTCGGTCAACGGGGCGTTCAACGCCGTCGTGGTCGAGGCGCAGAACGCCGGCCGCCTGATGTTCTACGGTCAGGGCGCCGGCGGTGCACCGACCGCGTCGGCGGTGCTCGGTGATCTCGTGATGGCCGCCCGCAACAAGGTCAACGGCGGCCGTGGGCCGCTCGAGTCCACCTATGCGTCGCTGCCGATCGCGCCGATCGACGACGTGCCGACCCGCTACTACGTCTCGATGCGGGTGGCCGACCGCCCCGGGGTCCTCGCACAGATCGCCAACGAGTTCTCCAAGCGTTCGGTGAGTCTGGCCGCGGTCCGGCAGGAGGGGGCGGGTGACGATGCCCGTCTCAACGTCGTGACCCATCGGGCGCCCGACCGTGCACAGTCGGAATGTGTTGCAGCCCTAGAAGACATGGACGCCGTGATCAAGGTGTCGAGCGTCCTGCGATTGGAAGGTACCGATGACTGACACCACCTCAAGCGTTCCCGCGCCGGTGCACAAGGGCTGGCCCGGCCTGATCGAGGCCTACCGGTCACGGCTGCCCGTCGCCGACGACTGGAAGGTGGTGACCCTCCTCGAGGGAGCCACCCCGCTGATCACGGCGCCGCATCTGTCCGAGATCACCGGCTGTGAGGTGTATCTGAAGGTCGAGGGCCTCAACCCGACCGGCTCCTTCAAGGACCGTGGCATGACCATGGCGGTCAGCAACGCGGTCAACAACGGCAAGACCGCGGTGCTCTGCGCGTCCACCGGCAACACCTCGGCGTCGGCGGCCGCCTATGCCACCCGCGCCGGGATCACCTGTGCCGTCCTGATCCCCGAGGGCAAGATCGCGATGGGCAAGCTCGCCCAGGCGGTCATGCACGGTGCCAAGATCATCCAGGTGCAGGGCAATTTCGACGACTGTCTCGAGCTGGCCCGCAAGGCCACCGCCGAGTTCGGTGAGATCGAGCTCGTGAACTCGGTCAACCCGGCCCGCATCGAGGGCCAGAAGACCGCGGCGTTCGAGATCGTCGACGTCCTCGGCCGTGCTCCCGACGTGCACGCCCTGCCGGTCGGCAACGCGGGCAACATCACCGCGTACTGGAAGGGCTACACCGAGTACCACGCCGACGGTGTCTCCACGACACTGCCGAGGATGCTGGGCACCCAGGCCGCCGGTGCGGCGCCGCTGGTGCTCGGTGAGCCGGTCAAGAACCCGGAGACCATCGCGACCGCCATCCGGATCGGCGCACCGGCCAGCTGGAACCAGGCCGTCGCTGCCAAGGAGCAGTCCGGTGGCCAGTTCCGCGCCGCCACCGACGAGAAGCTGCTCGAGGCATACCGTCTGATCGCCGGGCGCGAGGGCATCTTCGTGGAGCCCGCCTCCGCGGCGAGCGTCGCCGGTCTGCTGGCGGCCCGTGAAGAGGGCTGGGTGTCCAAGGGTGAGCTCGTGGTCTGCACGGTCACCGGCAACGGCCTCAAGGACCCCGACACCGCGCTGTCGGGGATGCCCGAGGTGGAGACGATCCAGGTCGATCCGGTGGCGGTGGCCCATGCCCTCGGCGTCGCCTGAGATCGACCGAGCATCACAGATGGTCACGCCGGATACGGTTCATCATCAACTGCCCGAAGGCCTTTCGGTCCGTGTGCGAGTTCCTGCATCCAGCGCCAACCTGGGCCCGGGATTCGACTGCCTGGGCATCGCACTGGGTATCCACGACGAGATCACCGTGGCGACCACGGCCCGCGGGATCACCGTCGACGTGGCCGGTGAGGCCGCCACCGACGTCCCGCTGGACGCCAATCACCTCGTCGTGCGGGCGGTGCTGGGCGGGTTGGCGCACGCCGGTTTCTCGGTGGCCGGCCTGCACCTGTCGGCGACCAACGTGATCCCGCATTCCCGTGGCCTGGGATCGTCTGCGGCAGCGGCGGTCTCGGGGCTGGCCGCGGCATCGGGTCTGCTCGTCGCCTCGGGTCGGGCCGACCGGCTCACCGTCGACGAGATGGTGCAGCTCTCCAGCGAGTTCGAGGGCCACCCCGACAACGCCGCAGCGAGTGTCCTCGGTTCGGCCGTGGTCACCTGGACCGAGTCGATCGATGGGCTCGACCGCTACCATGCGCGTCGGCTGCGGGTGCACCCCGACATCTGTGCCACGGTCTTCGTCCCGGAGACCGAGTCGTCCACCGCGGTCACCCGCGGACTGCTTCCCGATGAGGTGCCGCGCGTCGATGCGGTGGCCAATCTCAGCCGATCGGCCCTGGCCGTCGTCGCACTGACCTCCGACCCGAGCTGTCTGCTCGCGGCCACCGAGGATCGTCTGCACCAGCCGTACCGGGCCGAGGCCATGCGGCCGACCGCCGATCTGGTGGCGGCACTGCGGGCCCGCGGCCATGCCGCGACCGTCTCCGGTGCCGGACCGAGCGTGCTCGTCCTCGGCTCCGGTCCGCTGCCCGCGGATGCCCGCTCGTTGGGTGTCGAGTTCGGGTTCGCCCCGAAGTCGGTGGAGATCGCCGGCGGGGTGGAGATCGCCTGACGCGGGACGGGGCCGGGCCGCTGAGGCCCTCGGGCGTCGCCCCCGGCGGGCATGTCCGGCGATGCCACCGGTACGGGAGCCGTTCGTGGCATGGGCGGTTCAGGGTACGGCCCATGTCCGGTGTCGCCGTGTTCCCAGAGGTGCGCGCACCGGCACCGCACGGAGTCGGGGGCGGCGGTCACCGGCGTGCCGCACGGACACCATCTCCACCGAGACGGCTGCGCGACGCGCCGGTCGGGGCGTACACCGGCCCGCCCGGTTGTTCCCGGGGCGGGATTCGGGTACGTGGGAACAATGAGGCGGATCGGCGTGTTGCTCCCATTGTGGTCGCGGGTTATCATAAGCTCGTCTAGCCGCGAAGGCTCGTTCAGCCGTGTATCTCGGGTGATCAAGATCTCGAAACAATCCGCGTGATCCCGACTCTGCGATCACCGGCAGCGATCTGCGAGCTTCGTGCCGTTCTCGAGCCGGCAGTTCTCTTGCGCCGAGCGCAGGATGACACTCGCAGCGCGACCCTGATCTCTGACCCCGTCCACCGAGGACGGGAATCCCCCGGACCCGCACACCGTCGGACCCGGGAGGTGGAATGAAGCCCTCCGTGGACGTTACCTGCGGAGGAACGAAAGGATATCCGTGACCGATACGGACCTGATCACCGCGCCGGCTTCACCCGACAACGATTCTGCGGGTGCCGGCGCGCCCAAGACCCGCACCCGCGCAGCCCGCACCGGGCTGTCCGGCATGGTCTTGAGCGAGCTGCGTGCCCTGGCCGGTGAGCTGGGCATCAAGGGGACCTCCGGCATGCGCAAGGGCGATCTGATCGCCGCGATCAAGGAGCGCCAGGCCGCGGCCTCGCCGAAGGCCGCTGCCCCCGAACAGATGACACTCGCCGACGAGGTGCCGGCCCCCCGTACCCGACGCACCACCAAGAAGGCCGACGCCGCCAAGGCCGAGGCCGCACAGCCCGCAGGTGGTGCTGCGGTAGCCGAGCCGGAGAAGACCGAGGCCGCCAAGGCCCAGTCGACCAAGAGCGACGCACCCAAGGCCGACGCGGCCAAGACGGCCGCTCCGAAGGCCGAGGCCGCCGCTAACGATGCGAAGAACGTCGAGACCAGGACCGACGACGAGTCGGGTGAGGGCGGCGCGCGCAATCGCAACAACCGCAACCGCAATCGCGAGAGCAATCAGAACCGCGAGGGCAACCAGAGCCGCGAGGGCGGGCAGGGCCGCGACAACGGTGGCAACCGGGACAATCGCAACGCCCAGGGCAACCAGGGCGGTAGCGGCCCGGCCGGCAACCGCAACAACAACAACGACGAGGACGACGAGCAGGGCGGTCGCCGCCGCGGCCGCCGATTCCGCGAGCGTCGTCGTGGACGTGAGCGTGAGGGCGGCACCTCGACCGAGCCGCAGGTGAGTGAGGACGACGTCCTGCAGCCGGTCGCCGGCATCCTCGACGTCCTCGACAACTACGCCTTCGTCCGGACCTCCGGCTACCTGGCCGGCCCGAACGACGTCTATGTGTCGATGAACCTGGTGCGCAAGAACGGATTGCGTCGTGGTGACGCCATCACCGGTGCGGTCAAGGTGCCCCGTGAGGGCGAGCAGCCCAACCAGCGGCAGAAGTTCAACCCGCTGGTCCGGCTCGACACCGTCAACGGCGGAGACGTCGAGGCCGCGCGCAAGCGGGCCGAGTTCAACAAGCTCACCCCGCTGTACCCCAACCAGCGACTGCGCCTGGAGACCACCCCGGATCGCCTGTCGACCCGCGTGATCGACCTGATCATGCCGATCGGCAAGGGCCAGCGTGCGCTGATCGTGTCCCCGCCGAAGGCCGGTAAGACCACGATCCTGCAGGACATCGCCAACGCGATCACCACCAACAACCCGGAATGCCACCTGATGGTGGTGCTCGTCGACGAGCGTCCGGAAGAGGTCACCGACATGCAGCGCTCGGTGAAGGGTGAGGTCATCGCCTCCACCTTCGACCGTCCGCCGTCAGATCACACCTCGGTCGCCGAACTCGCCATCGAGCGCGCCAAGCGCCTCGTCGAGGGCGGCAAGGACGTCGTGGTACTGCTCGACTCGATCACCCGCCTCGGCCGCGCCTACAACAACGCATCGCCGGCATCGGGCCGCATCCTGTCCGGTGGTGTCGACTCGACCGCGCTGTACCCGCCGAAGCGTTTTCTGGGTGCCGCCCGCAACATCGAGAACGGCGGTTCGCTGACCATCATCGCCTCGGCATTGGTGGAGACCGGTTCGACCGGTGACACCGTGATCTTCGAGGAGTTCAAGGGCACCGGCAACGCCGAGCTCAAGCTCGATCGCAAGATCGCCGAGCGTCGTGTCTTCCCGGCGGTCGACGTCAACTTGTCGAGCACCCGTAAGGACGAGCTGCTGCTGGCTCCTGAGGAGTTCGCGATCGTGCACAAGCTGCGTCGCGTGCTCAGCGGTCTCGACTCCCAGCAGGCGATCGACCTGCTGGTCAGCCAACTGAAGAAGACCCGCAACAACATCGAGTTCCTGATGCAGGTGCAGACCAACGCCCCGGGAGCGATGAAGGACGACTAGGGTCGGCGACGATTCTCCGACGACACCCGTCGGGTGCATGGCGACATGCGCTCGGCGGGTGTCGTCGTCCGGGGAGAAGCCGGTGCTCTGCCGGGGCGATCCGGTCCGCAGGCCTCAGATCGCCGAGAGGATCTGCGCGAGAAGGATCTTCACCACCATTGCTGCCGGGTACACCAGGGCGTAGCCCAGAGCGATACGCGGATCGTCGTGCCCGCGGGCATTGGCGAACGCCAGATGTGCGGGGTTGGTCTGGGTACCGGCGAGAACGCCTGCGAGACGGACCTTTCCGGTCCGCAACACCCATCGGCACGCGGCGTACATGCCCACCGCCATCACCAGGGAACAGGCTGCTCCGGTGACCAGCATGTCCACGATGGCGCCGCTGGTGAACGCATCGAGGATCAGCGACCCGGCCTTGGTGCCGGCGTAGGCGAGGAACAGCAGCAGCCCCAGTTCGGTGATCACCTGCGCCGAGGTCAGCGGCATCGAGGTGACGATGGGTCCGATGCGTCCGACCCGGCCCAGGATCAACCCGACGACCAGGGTTCCGGCCGCAGCCCCCAGCGACAGGGTGCCCAGTCCGGGCACCGGGATCGGCACCAACCCCACGGCGAGACCGATCGCGATGCCGAATCCCAGTGCGACCGCATTGATCTCGGTGAGGCCGCGCGACGAGTCGCCGAGCATGCCTGCGACCTGACCGATCTGTTCGGGGGGCGCCACCACGCGGACACGGTCACCGAGTTGCAGTGGGGTGTCCGCGGTGGCCACCAGATCGGTGTCGCCGCGGCGCAGACGGGTGATGGCGGCGTCGTAACGGTCGAGTTCGAGGTCCCGGATGCGTCGCCCGGCCCATCGCGGCGCCGACACGGTGATCCGACGGAAGTCCAGTGCGCTGCGGTCGGCGGTGAGATCGTGCGAGGAGCGATGTCCGATCTCGTCGACGAGGGCGTCGACCTCCGACGGCGGCCCGACCACGGTCACCAGGTCGCCATGACGCAGGGACTGGTCGTCGCCGACGGGTTCGGGAGGCTCGGCCGGATCATGGGCCAGCCGGGAGAAGGTGAGTCGGTTGCCGTGCCGGTCCCGCAGATCGGCGACGGTCACATCGGCACTCTCCACCCTGACCGTGAGATCGATCACTTTCTCGGGGGTGTCGGGGTCGGGATTGCCGAATCGGAAGGCGAGCGCGACCATCACGAGCATCAGGATCACACCGAAGATGTATGCCGTGGCATAGCCGACGGTGGCCTCGGCGGACCCGCCGGCCGCGGCGAGAGCCGGGGTGTTGGTCACCGCGCCGGCGAACGTCCCGGCGATCGCGGTGGGGGACAACCCGAACGCCGACCCGACCAGATACACGGTCACCGCGGCCACGCACACCACCACCGAGACCGTCACCACCAGCTGCCACGCGGTGCGCAGTGATGCAAAGAAGCTCGGTCCCGCAACGAGTCCCGTGGTGAAGGCGAACAGGACCAGGCCCAGGTTGCCGATCACCTCGGGCAGGGTGAGTTCGATGTCGACGGCGCTGCCGACCGCGGTCAGGACGATCGCGGTGAAGAGCACCGCGGCCGGTCCGAGACCCACGCCGCGTACCTGGACGCGGCCGATCGCCACCCCGATCCCGACGATCAGGGCCAGATAGATCAGGGGTTGATCGGCGAACATCCCCAGGATCGCGGTCATCGTGCCACCTGCTCGGCCATGCGAGCAGTATCGGCGCCCGGGGCGGGTCCTGCACGGGACGGGTGGCGGTGATTTCGGCTCGACCGTCGACGGCCCGCACCCGCGATCGCTGATCGAGCCGGGACCGAGCGTCGCGAGGACCCGTGTCGAAATCTCTGTGGCGTGCGTCGGGAGGTGATCACCTGCGGGGTGGTTGCGTGGTGGGCTCGGCCGGTGGGGGTGTCGACTCGACCGTCGGGGAGGATCGCGTGCGCGGTCGCTGATTGAGCCGGGACCGAGCGTCGCGAGGACCCGTGTCGAAATCTCTGTGGCGTGCGTCGGGAGGTGGTCACCTGCGGGGTGGTTGCGTGGTGGGCTGGGCCGGTGGGGGTGTCGACTCGACCGTCGGGGAGGATCGCGTGCGCGGTCGCTGATTGAGCCGGGACCGAGCGTCGCGAGGACCCGTGTCGAAATC
>NZ_JBSFRM010000017.1:84701-123973 GCF_053589235.1 Gordonia sp. NPDC003376
CGTACTCTGTGGCGTGCGTCGGGAGGTGGTCACCTGCGGGGTGGTTGCGTGGTGGGCCGGGCCGGCGGGGGTGTCGACTCGACTCGTCGCTGCGCTGCTTGTCGGCTCGACCGTCGGAACGCGTGCGTCGGGAGGTGGTCACCTGCGGGGTGGTTGCGTGGTGGGCCGGGCCGGTGGGGGTGTCGACTCGACTCGTCGCTGCGCTGCTTGTCGGCTCGACCATCGGAGAGGGCGCGGGCGCTGGAAGGCGAAGCGGGTTGGGATTCGCGCGCCCGCTGACGAGCGGTGTCGACGGGTGATTGTGCCCGGCCGGTCAGTGCACGAGGTCGGCGACCAACTGTTGCCAGCCCTCGAACACCCCGGCGGCCACCGGCCCGGTCTGGGTGGCGATCAGCGCGCAGCGTCCGCGGCGGTCGTACAGCTCGATCGAGCCGGTGGGTCCCCAGACGCCGTCGGCGCGGGTCACCCAACACTCGGCCAGCTGTGTGAAGTCGACCATCATGCGTGCTCCCCCCGACGCCAGCACCATCTGGCCGCGGTGTTCGCGGGCGCCGTCGAGGTGGTCGTGATGCAGCTGGACACACCCGGGTCCGGTGGCGGCGAGCGTCATCGGCATCCCCAGCAGTGCGGCGTGCTCCAGCGCGGCGATCACTCGCCGCGGTTCGATGAGTGCACAGCCCTGGTCACCGAGGCCGGGCAGGCCGTTACGCCGCGACACTCCGTGATCGTCGAGAATCGAGTCGAATTGTGCGATCTGGTCGGTGGCCGGTACGTCGGTGCCTGGGGTCACGGCCGGTGCGTCCACCTCGGGACCCGCCTCGCCGTCGACCGCGAGCCCGTCCGGTGTCGCCAGGGCGATCGACTCGAAGGCCAGTCGGTCACTGCGCTCGGTGAGATAGGTGGCGTGTGCGGTGTTGCCGTCGGCGTCGAACCATCGCAGCGTGGGTGGCAGATGTGCGGCCGGCTCGGTGATCAGCACTGTGCCGAGCCGGGCAGGGTTGATCCGCAACGAGATCCGTGACGGCCCACAGCGCAGCGGCCCGCCCGGGAACTCGGGGGCGTGGTGCGTTCCGACCGCATTCATCACCACCGGGCCGGCGACCGTCACCCCGACGACCTGATCGAGATGGGGCAGGGCGGCGACAGCCGCGCGCACCCCGCCGTCGATCACCGTGCCCGCGAACCCCGGCGTGTCGAGCAACGCCTGCAGATCGCTGCCGGCGCGACATCGGCACCCGAAGTGGCGGCCGCACGGGCGCGGCGCGGCGCCGTCGGGCCCCACGGCAGGGGAGTCGATCGGGTCATCGGGGGTCGCGGGCATGGGTGTCCTTTCGCCCGAGGCGTCAGTAGACGTCGCGGAGGTAGCGCTTGTCCTTCTTCAACTGGTTGAGGTGGTCGCGGGCACCGTCCTCGTCGAACCCGCCGTGTTCGGCGATGATGCCGACCAGGGCGGCGTCGACGTCACGGGCCATTCGGGTGGCATCGCCGCAGATGTAGACGTGGGCGCCGTCGGCCAGCCACGCGTACAGCTCGGCACCCCGCTCCCGCATCCGGTCCTGCACGTACACCTTGTGTGCCTGATCGCGCGAGAACGCCAGGTCCAGTCGGGTCAGCACACCGTCGGCGACGAACTGGTCGATCTCGTCGGAGTAGATGTGGTCGCAGTGCTGATGCTGGTCACCGAAGAACAGCCAGTTCTCGCCGGTGGCACCCCGCGCCTGCCGCTCGTGAAGGAAGGCACGGAACGGCGCGATTCCGGTGCCGGGGCCCACCATGATGACCTTCGCGTCGTCGGCGGGCAGCCGGAACGACTTGTTGGGGGTGATGAACACGTCGACGGTGTCACCCTCGGCACGGCGATCGGCGAGGTAGGTCGAGCAGACCCCACCGCGGGTGCGCTCACCCGACCGGTAGCGCACCGTGGCCATCGTCATGTGCACCGTGCCGGTGTGGGCACGCGGGCTCGACGAGATCGAGTACACGCGGTGCTGCAGCGGACGCAACTCGGCGATCAGCTCCTCGGGGGTGATGGGCAGGGTGGGGTCGATGTTGAGCAGGTCGAGGACGTCCTTGCCCCACAACCATGCGTCGAGTGCCTCCTTGTCGCCGGTGGAGGTCAGGTGCACCAGCTCGGGATCCTGTGTGCGCGTGGCGATGTAGTCCACCAGGTACTTCGACGGCGTGGCGATCTCGACATGTCGCGACAGGGATTCCCGCAGCGTGCGGGTCGACTTGCGGTCGGTGATCGTCTCGTCGCCGGTGGCACCGAGCCGCGCGATCACCAGGTCCACCAGGGCCGGATCGTTGACCGGGGTGACGCTGACGCCGTCACCCGGCTCGTAGCCGATACCGCTGTCACCCAACGAGATCACCAGGTGCCGGACCTCTTTGTCCGACTCCGGTCCCGACAACACGGTGTTCGCGACGATCGTCGCCGGGTAGGGGTTCTTGCGACCCCAGCGGGGTGCACGCTGCGGTGTGTCGGCCGGGGCCGGTGTGGCCACCAGGGCGGTGGTGGTGGGGGTGTCGATGATGCTGGTCATACGAGAACTCTCGGGGCTGTCGGCGGCAGGGTCGGCCGGGACATCGGCAGGGTTCTCGTCGATGCCGGCGAGTGCGATGATCGCACGTCCGATCCAGTCCGCCGCCGGGCCCTCGTAGTCGACGTCGCAGTCGACACGATCGAGCACGCGTGTGCCGCCCAGCTCACCGAGGCGCACGTCGATGTTCTTGCCGGCCTGGCAGAAGCCGTCGTAGACCGAGTCGCCGAGCGCCAGCACCCCGAAGTACAGCCCGTCCAGGCGGGGTGCGGCCGGGCCGGCGAGCGCCTGCCAGAACATCTCGGCGTTGTCGGGCATCTCGCCCTCGCCGTAGGTCGAGGTGATCACCAGCAGGCGCCGGACCGCCGAGAGGGCACCGAGATCGAGGTCCTCGAGGGCGCACACCTGCGGGACGAAACCCTGGGCGCGGGCGCGGTCGGCGGCCTGCTCGGCGAGGTATTCGGCGGTGCCGGTCTGGCTGCCGTAGGCGATCTGGCAGGCGATTCCGGGGGGTGCCGCCGCACCCGGGCCGCTCAGCGGGGCGACCGCGGCCAGCGGCGACCCGGCGGCCAGCGGCATGTTGATGCGGGTGTTCAGACCCGCGAGGAAGCCGGCGAGCCAGGCCTTCTGGTCACCGGTGAACGGGACGTCGGTGGGGATATAGGGCAACTGCATGTCAGGAGACCTCCGGGAGGGCGGCGGTGGCCGCAGCACGAGAGTCGGGGGCGTGGGTGGCGGGAACACCGGCGGCGGTGCGGGCGAGGGCCTCGGCGACGTCCGGGATGGCCCGTGCGGCGAACAACTGGTCGAACGACGGCAGCTCGCCGAGGACCTCCCGGTTGTGGCGGTCCTGGTGCAGAATCCAGCCGTAGGTGCCGGGGGCGTCCATCGATCGCACGTTGCGGCGGGCGAGGGCGTCCTTGTAGTCGGCCACCCGCTTCGCCGACATCAGGGCGGCGATCCGGTCGTCGTCACGGTCGGCGAGGATGTCGCGGGCGTAGCGGGCCACCCGGGTGACGAGGTCGGAATCCTCGGTGAGCACCAGGTTGCGGGCGGCGCGGGCCACGCTCTCCGGCGATGCCGCGACCGCGTCGGCCGCCCCGCGTCCGGCCCGACCCCGACGCAGGCGCGCGCCGGCCACCTCGCGGGCCAGCTCGAACACCGTGAATGCGCCCAGTAGTCGATACATGTCGGCGTCGTCGGTGTGACCGAAGGCCGGTACCACACCACCGGCGACCGGACGGCCCACCCGCAGATCCGCCTTCAGGCCGCGGACCTGGTCGACGGCCATCGCGGCGGACAACTCGTCGACCAGGGCACGCCGGCCGAAGCGTGCGAGCAGCGTCGGCGCGTCCTGATGGGCCACCAGGGCCCGCGGCATGGCATAGGCGACGTAGTGCCGTTCGGTCTCCCAGTTCTCCAGCAGCCGCGTTGCGAGGGCGGAACCCGTTGCGTCGGCATGCATCTGGAGCAGGGTGTGGGCGGCGTGGTGGTGCAGCGGGGCGAGCGGGTCGTCGACGCCGGTGATCGCGCCGACGATCACCGAGTCGGTGCTGATCCGTTGGGCGAGCTCACAGGCCGGGTCGTACTGGTAGAGGAATCCGCCGCTCATCCCGTTGCCGAGGCCGTTGCCGTAGCCCCCGAGGTTGAACACCGCGCCGTTGGTCATGTATTCGCAGCCGAACTCGCCGAGCCCCTCGACCACCGCGGTGGCACCCGAGTTGCGCACGGCGAACCGGTCGCCGGCCTCGCCCTCGACGAACAGCCGGCCGCCGGTGGCACCGAACAGCGCGAAGTTGCCGATCAGCACGTTGCCGCCGACCGACGCCGCGCCGCCGCCCGGCGAGTGGACCACGACGGTGCCGCCGGACATGGACTTGCCGACGCCGTCGTTGCAGGTTCCGTTGTGCTCCAACCGCATCCCGTCGTTGCAGAAGGCGGCGTAGGACAATCCGGCCGATCCGGAGGTGGGCACCACCACGGTGTCGGCGTCGAGGTATCGCCGTCCCCGGTCGTCGGTGCAGACCGCGGCGAGCGCGCCGGCGGTCGGTGCGTCGAGGATGTGGTTGAGGTGGCGCTCGATGTCGACCGCCAGCTGGGCGCCGACACCGCGGTTGCGGTTGCCCAGCCGCACCGGGGCGGTGGTGATCGTCGTCTCTCCCGCCTCGAGTCCGGCGAGCACCTGTCGGCCGAGCTCGTCGTCGGCGGCGTAGTCGCTGTCGAGGTAGACCGGGTCGGCGATCTCGCGGTCGGCGGCCCGTGCCAGCAGCGCGTCGGTGCGCAGGGTCCCGACCAGCGCGGGATGATCGATCGCGGTGAGCAGGTCGGTGCGCCCACGTGCCGCGCGGAGGTCGGGCAGCCCCAGGCCGGCGAGGATCTCGCGGACCTCGTGGGCGACGTTGAGCAGGTACTGCGCCATCGCGCGCGGGTCGCCGTCGAACACCTCGGGGTCGGTGGTGAGCCCGGCCGGACACTTGATGTTGCAGTTCTTGGCCATCACGCAGCCGATCATCATCAGTGCGGCGGTGCCGAACTCGAAGCTGTCGGCACCGAGCATGGCCGAGATCACCACGTCGCGGCCGGTCTGGTGGGCGCCGGAGGTCCGCAGGGTGACCTTCTGGCGCAGTCCCTGTGCCGACAGCGCCTGATGCACCTCCGCGAGTCCGACCTCGGCGGCTCGACCGGCGTAGCGCAGGCTGCTCACCGACGCGGCACCGGTTCCCCCGGTGTTGCCGGCCACGTTGATCACGTCGGCACCGGCCTTGGCGACGCCGACGGCGATGGTGCCGATGCCCTCGGAGCTGACCAGCTTGACGATCACCCGTACCCGGGCGGCCTTGCAGTCGTGGATCAGCTGGGCCAGGTCCTCGATCGAGTAGGTGTCGTGATGTGGTGGGGGAGAGACGAGTTCGACGCCGGGTGTGCCGCCGCGGGCGGCGGCGATCTCCACCGTCACCTTGGGGGCCGGAAGCTGGCCGCCCTCACCGGGTTTGGCGCCCTGACCGATCTTGATCTCGAGTTCGGTGAGCATCGGGTCGGCCAGATAGCCCGCCCAGATCCCGAAGCGTCCGGATGCGAACTGCTTGATCCGCGAGGCCCGCAGGGTGCCGTACCGGGAGATGTGCTCGCCGCCCTCACCGCTGTTGGACAGCCCGCCGACCATGTTGGTGCCGTGTGCGACGGCCTCGTGCGCAGGTGCCACCAGTGCGCCATGGCTCATCGCGCCCGAGGCAAAGGTCGCGGTGATCTGGTGTGCCGGTTGCACATCCGCGAGTGCGATCGGTGCGGTTGCGGCACCCGGGGCGAGCACGTCGCGCAGTGCGCTGGGCCGGCGTTCCCGGCTGCGGCCGAGGTCGTCGACGAACGCCCGGTAGCCGTCGGTGATGGTGAACGCGTCGATCTCGCCGGGGGTCAGTGCCGCGAAGCTGCTGTCGGCGTACACGTCGGCCCCGAGTCCGAAACCCGACGCGAGGGTGCCGAGGGTGAACAGCCGCAGCGACTCGCCGATGCCCTCGCGGTCGGCGGTGGCCGAATACTCGCGGCCGGCGGCGAACTGGATCTTCTCGCCGGTCAGGCTCGCGTAGCCGCGGACGGCGACGGTGCCGAACGAGTGACCGGCGCCGTCGGCGCGTTCCTTGAACAGGCCGAGCAACGGCAGGTCGGTGTCGGCGGCCGGGGCCGGCGTGGTCATCGCGGCCCGATGTGCGGCCGCGGTGGCCTCGACGATCGGTCCGAGGCCGACGCCACCGACCGGTGCGGTCAGATCGCCGAACCACCGGGACAGATCGGGATCGGCGGTGTCGAGGAACGCCGGCTCGAAGAACTCGCCGCCGATGTAGCTCTCCACCGTGCAGAGCCCGACGCGGCCCATCGTCTTCATCAGGGACTTCTCCGCCGCCTTACGCCAGTGCGTGAATCCGGTGGCGGTGTCGTCGTCCCCGCGCGCGAACCGGGCGGCGCGTCGGCTGATGCTGTGCGGATGTACGGCGGCGGCACCGAATCCGAGGACGGCGGCCAGGTGATGACTCGACTCGACCTGTCCGCTGTCGGCGACCACCGAGACCCGCAGCCGCATGCCGGCGGTGATCAGCCGTCGGTTGACCGCGGCGACCAGGAAGATCATCGGCAAGGCGGCGCGGTCGGGGGCGATCGCGCGGTCGGAGAGCACCGCGATCCCGCCGTGCACCTCGGCGAAGGTGGCCACCGCGGCAGCCAGTCCGTCGACGGCCGACACCAGCGCTGTGCGGGTGACCACCGGATCGGACCCCGCGGGGCCGATCGGATACGTCGCGTCGAAGACCTCGATGGGCGACTCGGTCTGTGCGAGCAGCAGTGTCAGCTCTTCGGCGGTGAGAATCGGTGTGCGCACCACGATCTGACGACCCTTCGACGGGTCGGGATCGTGGTGCACACCGGGCCGGGCACCGAGCGCGACACGCAGGGTCATGCCGTCGGCCTCACGGATGCTGTCCAGCGGCGGGTTGGTGACCTGGGCGAATCTCTGTGAGAAGAACCGCGACACATTGGATTCGATGTTGGTCAGTGCGTTGATCGCATTGCCGAAGCCCATCGCCGACACCCGTTCGGCGCCGTCGGTGATCATCGGGTCGGCGAAGTACCGGAACGACTCCTGGTCGAGGTGGTATGCGCGGAACCGCTGGTGATCGGTCAGATCGCCGACGGTCGTGGCGGTGGGGCCGGCAGCGGCATCGACATCGGTGTCGGTACTGCCCTCGGTTCCGGCCCCGTCCGTCCCGTCCGTCCCGGCGGGGCCGGTCCCCGGGCCGCCGGTGGTCGCCGGCGGGGTGGTACGCAGCTCGTCGAGATCGATCTTGGCCGCGCGTAGCAGAGCGGGGTAGTCCCGTGCGGCGGCGATCTTCTCGTAGGCATCGGCGGTGGTGTACACGCGGTGCTCGCGGTGGTCGTAGAAGATCATCCCGCCCGCAGATACGCGACCGCGGGCGATCACGGTGTCCGGGTCGAAGGTGACCTGACCCGCCTCGGACGAGACGCACAGGTAGTCGGCGGTCTCGACGGTGCGCAGCGGACGCAGGCCGAGACGGTCGAGGCGGGCGCCGATCACGGTGCCGTCGCCGAAGACCACGGCGGCCGGGCCGTCGTTCTTCTCCTCGTAGAGCGAGAAGTACTCGAACATCGCGCGGACCCGGTCGGACAGGGTCGGGTCGTTCTCCCAGGCCGGCGGCATCATCGAGACGATCGCGGTGACCAGATCCATCTGGTCGTTGATCACGCGGGCGGCCACGGTCTGGTCGAGGCGACTGGAGTCGGACTGGCCGGGCGGCCGTACGATCGTGCGCTTGCGCGCCGCGGCCGCGGTCACCTGGGCGATCCGGTTCTTCTTGTCGGTGTTGAGCTCACCGTTGTGTGCCAGGAAGCGGAACGGCTGCGCCATCGTCGGGTGCGGATCGGTGTTGGTGGAGAACCGTGTGTGGAAGAACAGCGTGTGCACCCGGTGATCCGGATCGGCGAGGTCGGTGAAGTAGTCGATCACCTCCGGCGACGACAACCGGCCCTTGAGCACCTGGGTGCGCGCCGACAGCGACAGGGGGTACAGGCCGGCGAGCTCGGCGGTCGAGTACCCGACGGCCTCGATGTGCAGCAACGCCTGCTGGACCAGGCGGTCGAGATCGGCGGGTCCCGGGCATGGCTCGGGAGCCGCGAAGATCCACTGTGTGATCGGCAACTGGTAGGCCACCGCGGCCGGGCGCAGGACGGTGCCGTCCACCGGTACCTCGCGCACCCGCAGCACCGTGAAGCCACGGTCGGCCATGGTTCGCTCGATCAGTCTGGTCGCCCGGGCGGCCGCCGCGGACTCGGTCGGCAGGAAGAAGTTGCCCACGCAGAACTGCCCGAGACACAGGTCGGGGCGCCCGGTCAGCTTGCGGAAGAATCGCTGGGACAGATCGATCGAGATGCCGCCGCCGTCGCCGACGCCGAGTGCGGAGAAGCCTCCGCGATGGGGAACCGAGCACAGGGCCTCGCGGGCCTTGCCGATCACGCTGTGCTGTTGCACCCCGTCCTTGCGGGTGATGAAACCCACTCCGCAACTGCTGTGCTCGTCACTCGGATCCCACAGGGTCTGCTGTGGGGGTTGCGGCTGCGCCTGCATGCGTCCCCTCTCGTGCCGGTCCTCGCTGGACCCGGATGGTCACGGTGGTCGCTGCGACGCTGAAGCGAACCCGGGTCACTATAACTTAGCCAAGGCTTACCAAGGTGAGGGTGTCCTCATCGGGGCTGTGGGCACGGGTGGCCGGGGCCGGACGGCGTCGGGAAGCCGCCCGCCCCGGGCGGTGGATGCAGCGGGTCGAACGCCGGGAATGAACCGGCCGGCCGGTGATGTTGAGGGGGGTACCGAGCCGGTCATGGACGTGTGGACGCCGCGGATTTCCGCGGTCGTCGGCGTGCGTGGCATACTGGTCGGTCGAGTCCGGTTCCGGTTCACACCGACGATCCGCGTCGGTGACCCGGCGACCATGAGAAAGGGACACCAGGAATGAAGCAGGGAATCCACCCCGACTACCACCCGACCACCGTCGTGTGCGGTTGCGGAAACACCTTCGAGACCCGCAGCACCGCCGCCAACGGCCACATCACCGTGGAAGTCTGCTCGCAGTGCCACCCGTTCTACACGGGCAAGCAGAAGATCCTCGACACCGGCGGCCGCGTCGCCCGCTTCGAGGCCCGCTACGGCAAGCGCAAGAAGGCAGACGCCGCCAAGTAGGTCTGACGACGACGCCCGTCCGGTTCTCATCAACCGGCCGGGCGTCGTTTGTTTTTTCTCCATCAGACCCGACGGACGGACCCGAGTGAACCAATCAGCACGCACCGGCACCGCCGGTGCCACCAGCACCGCGATCGACGACATCCTCGCCGAGCATGCCGGCCTCGAGACGCAGCTCGCCGACCCGTCGCTGCACGACGACCCGGCCCTGGCCAGACGCGTGGGCAAACGATTCGCCGAACTGGCCCCGATCATGGCGACCTACTCGCGGCTGCAGACCGCACGCGACGATCTCGATGCGGCCCGTGAGCTCGCTGCCGACGACGCGGCCTTCGCCGACGAGATCCCCGGGCTCGAGGAGGCCGTCGAAGAACTCGACGCCACGCTGACCGACCTGCTCGCCCCGCGCGACGCCCACGACGGCGACGATGTGGTGCTCGAGATCAAGTCCGGTGCCGGTGGCGAGGAGTCGGCGCTGTTCGCCGCCGACCTCGCTCGCATGTATCTCAAGTACTGCGAACGTCACGGCTGGAAGGCGCAGGTCCTCGGCGTCACCGAGTCCGATCTCGGTGGCTACAAGGACGCGACGGTGTCGATCAAGTCCCGCGAGGCCACCCGCGACGGGGTGTGGTCGCGACTGAAGTTCGAGGGCGGGGTGCATCGCGTCCAGCGGGTGCCGGTCACCGAATCCCAGGGGCGGATCCACACGTCGGCGGCCGGGGTTCTCATCTATCCCGAACCGGAAGAGGTCGAGGAGGTGCAGATCGACGAGTCGGACCTGCGCGTCGACGTGTACCGGTCGTCGGGCAAGGGTGGCCAGGGCGTCAACACCACCGACTCCGCCGTACGCATCACCCACCTGCCCACCGGCATCGTGGTGACCTGTCAGAACGAACGGTCCCAGCTGCAGAACAAGGCCCGCGCCATGCAGGTCCTCGCCGCCCGGTTGCAGGCCGCCGCCGAGGAAGAGGCCGAGGCCACCGCCGCCGAGGGCCGTGCCGCGCAGATCCGCACCGTCGACCGCTCCGAGCGCATCCGTACCTACAACTTCCCGGAGAACCGGATCACCGACCACCGCATCGGGTACAAGGCCAACAATCTCGACGCCGTCCTCGACGGTGAGATGGATGCCCTGCTCGACGCCCTGGTCGCCGCCGACCGTCAGGCCCGGCTCGAGGCCCAGTGAGTCGGGGCCCGGTGGATCAGGGTGCCCTGCATCGGGGTGCCGGGGATCGGGGCCGGCAACCGGTCCGGGTGGCGCTGGCCGGGGCTGCGGAGGTCCTGGACGCGGCCGGTGTCGACTCGCCGCGGGCCGATGCCGAATGGCTACTGGTTCACGTTCTCGGGACCGACCGGGGCCGGCTGCTCGTCGCCGACGACCTCGACGGCGACATGCAGAGACGATTCTCCGATCTGATCGCCCTTCGCGCACAACGCATACCGATGCAGCATCTGGTCGGGACCGCAGCCTTCGGGCCGGTGGAGCTGCGAGTCGGGCCGGGCGTGTTCGTCCCGCGGCCGGAGACCGAACTGCTCTACGCCTGGGCGCACGACCTGGCCGAGCGCGAGTGCGCCGAGCGCACGTCGGCTGTCCGTGAATCATGTAGTAGCGCAACGGAATACACTGTCGTCGACCTCTGTAGCGGCAGTGGTGCGCTCGCCCTCGCCCTGGCGGTCACCCTGCCCGGGGTGCGGGTGCATGCCGTGGAGAAGTCGCCCGAGGCCGCAACCTGGTTGCAGCGCAACGTCGACGGGCTCGACGTCGCCGCCCGCGTCATGGTGCACATCGGTGACGTCACCGATGTGCGTGCGGTGTCGGCGATGGTCGGCGGCAAGGCCGACCTGGTGGTCAGCAATCCGCCGTATGTGCCGAGCGCGACACCGGTCCCCGCCGAGGTGCATGCCGATCCCGCGATGGCGGTGTTCGGCGGCGAGGACGGGATGGACGTCATCGGGCCGATGGCGGCCACGATCGCCGCGATCCTGCGGCCCGGCGGATGCGTCGGGATCGAACACGACGACACCACCGCCGACGCCGTCACCGGCCTGCTGTGTGGCACCGGCGACTTCGATGAGGTCACCTCGCATTCCGACCTCGCGGGGCGTCCCCGGTTCGTCACCGCCCGTCGGCGCGCACGGTGAACATGCAAGGATGAATCGGTGAGCTCAGTATTCGACTGCACCGATCCCGACCAGCGCGCCACGGGCATCCGGGCGGCGGTCGGCGCCGCGAAATCCGGCCGGCTGATCGTGATGCCCACTGATACCCTCTACGGAATCGGTTGCGACGCTTTCGATCCCGAGGCCGTGTCCGCATTGCTCGCAGCCAAGGGGCGTGGTCGTGACATGCCGGTGCCCGTGCTCGTGGGGTCCTGGCACACCGTCGACGGACTGATCCTGGGAGTCAGTTCGCAGACCCGGGCGCTGGTCGAGGCCTTCTGGCCGGGCGGACTGAGCATCGTCGTCGAGCAGGCCCCGTCGCTGGCGTGGGACCTCGGCGACACCGACGGCACCGTGATGCTGCGCATGCCGCTGCACCCGGTCGCGATCGAGGTGCTGCGCGAGGTGGGGCCGATGGCCGTCTCGAGCGCCAACGTCTCCGGTCGTCCCCCGGCCACCATCGCCGACGAGGCGCGAGAGCAGCTGGGTGACGAGGTCGCGGTCTACCTCGACGGCGGCGTCGCCCCCAAGGCGCAGGCCTCCACGATCGTCGACCTGACCGGCCGCGCTCCGCGCATCCTGCGGGTCGGTGCGGTCTCCACCGAGGACGTCGCGGAGGTCCTCGGCGTCGACCCGGCGAGCCTGCTGGCGCAATGACCGCAGACGCCCAGGCCGAGCTGGACCGGATCGATCCCGAACTGCGTGCGCTCGTCGAACGGGAATCGGATCGGCGGGCCGGCTCCCTGCAACTCGTGGCGGGGGAGACCATCGCAGTGCCCGCGGTACGCGCGATCCTCGCGTCGTCGCTCGGTGACACCTATGCCGAGGGATATCCGGGCGCCCGCTACCACGGTGGCTGTGAGGTGGTGGACGAGATCGAGGATCTCGCCGTCACCCGTGCCGCCGAACTGTTCGGCGCCGAGTACGTGAACGTCCAGCCGCTGTCCGGGAGCATCGCCGCATCGGCGGTGTACGCCGCCTTCGCCCAGCCCGGCGATCCGGTGCTGTCGCTGCGCCTGGACCATGGCGGTCACCAGACGCATGGTTCCCGGGCCAATTTCTCCGGGCGCTGGTTCGCCCCGATCCGGTACTCGGTCGGGGCCGACGACGAACTCGTCGACTACGACCAGATCCGCGAACTCGCCCTGCTGCACCGCCCGCAGCTGCTCGTCGTCGGGTCGCCGGCGTACTCGCGCCTGTTCGACTACCCGCTGCTGCGTCAGATCGCCGACGAGGCCGACTGCATCCTCTGGGTCGATGCCGCCCACCTGGCCGGGCTGGTCGCCGGGGGCGCGGCGCCGTCGCCGGTGCCGTACGCCGATGTCGTCACCCTGGTGACGCACAAGGTGCTCCGCGGCCCGCGATCAGGCGTCATCCTCGGCGCCGAGCGGCACGGCGCCGCCCTGCGCAAGGCGGTGTTCCCGTTCACCCAAGGCGCCGCGCCGATGGACGTCGTCGCCGCCAAGGCCGCGACCTTTGCCCATGCCGCGACCCCCCAGTTCGCCGAGCACGTCCACACCGTCGTGGACCTCGCACGCGCGCTCGCCGGCGCCCTCACCGACCGTGGACTGCGGATCGTGTCGGGCGGAACCGACACCCATCTCGCGGTGGTGGACGTGAGTCCCCTGGGGCTGAGCGGGGCCGAGGCCCAGCGTCGCCTACACGGGGCGGGGATCGTCGTGGACAAGACGGTGTTGCCCTTCGACACACGGCCGGTCACCGAAGGGTCGGCGATCCGGATCGGCACCCCGATCCTCGCGCTGTCGGGGGGACGTCCGGAGACCGCGATCACGGTCGCGGAGTGGATGGTGGCGGCGCTCACCGACCCCGCGCAACACGCCCGGATCCGTGCCGAGATCGCCGAGATGCTCGGCGGGTAGCCTGATCGGGTGCCAGATCCGTCCGCTCTTCTGCTCGCCGCTCCCGCGACGGGTGGAGCAGGCGTGCCGTTCCGCGAGTTGGTGCTGGTCGGACTGTCGGCAGCCGCGATCACCTACCTGCTGACCTCCCTGGTCCGGGTGGCCGCGATCCGGATGGGGGCGGTGGCGGTACCGCGGGCGCGGGACGTGCACGTCATCCCCACCCCGCGCCTGGGCGGCCTCGGAATGTTCGCCGGGATGGTCGCGGCCATCGCGCTCGCCGCCAACCTCCCCGCGCTGAACCGGGGCTTCGCCTACACCAACGACCTCACCGCGGTGATCGCCGCGGGCACGGTCATCGTGATCGTCGGCGCCATCGACGACCGGTGGGGCCTGGACGCGCTGACCAAGTTCGTCGGCCAGCTCACCGCCGCCTGCGTCATGGTGATCATGGGGATCAGCTGGATCCAGATCCCGGTTCCCTTCGGCGACATCGGCACCGTGGTGCTCGATCCGCTCCAGTCGGGGCTGCTGACCGTCGTCATCACGGTCGCCACGATCAACGCGGTGAACTTCATCGACGGCCTCGACGGCCTCGCCGCCGGGCTGGGACTGATCTCGGCATCGGCGATCTGCCTGTTCTCCCTGGGTCTGTTGCGCGACCAGGGCGGTGACGTCAGCTACTACCCGCCGGCGCTGATCGCGGTGGTCCTCGCCGGCGCCTGCCTGGGGTTCCTGCCCCACAACTTCTCGCCGGCCCGGATCTTCATGGGAGACTCCGGGGCGATGCTGATCGGGCTGATGCTGGCCGCGGCGTCGACCAGCGCGTCCGGCCGCATCGCCGTGTACGGCTACGGATCGGCCGACATCGTGACGCTGCTGTCCCCTTTGATCCTGGTCGCCGCGGTGGTGTTCATCCCGATGCTCGACATGCTGATGGCGATCGTCCGGCGCACCCGCGCCGGCGTCGGCTTCTACACCCCGGACAAGATGCACCTGCACCATCGGCTCCTGGAACTCGGCCATTCGCAGCGACGGGTGGCGATGATCATCTACCTGTGGGTGGCCGTGCTGGCGTTCTCGGTGGCCGCATGCACGGTGTTCCCGGTGTCGGTGGTCGCGCCGGCCTTCGCCGGGGGACTGGTGGTGGCCATGCTGGTGACCATCGCGCCCCGGCTGTCCCGCCGGCTCGCCTCGGTGCGGTCTGCGCACGGCAACTGACCGATCCCGGGGTCGACCGGGCAGCGCCTGATGGGCTCGGGCCCTGATGAGTACCGCCTGATGGGCTCGGGCCCTGATGAGTGCAGCCCTGATGAGTGCAGCCCTGAGGGGCGCCGACCGATGATCGGCCCGTGAGGGACACCGGGGTCGTGCGCGCCCCTGGCACGCCGGGTTCCACATCGGTCGATTCCGTCGCCCGGTCATGAACGGAGTGCGCCGCGGGGGCTATGGGATGTCCGATCCGTGCAGTAAACTCTGCACCCGTCGGGCCAGGTGGGGACCTGAACCCGGGGGTAGGTAACCCAACGGTAAAGACCATGTACTATGGCCCGTAGTAGTTCGGCGGGCCCCGGTGCCTGCCGACATCGCGGAGGCCGACAAGGGCTCCGTAGGACCCGAATCCGACGATGTGCCCACCCCCTGGTGGAAAACGCCCAAGGTCTTGGTAGGGTCACTGCGAACGCAAAGCGTACGCTCGGGTGGCTCACGGCCGCCCGTGGTACGCCGGTTGCCCCGTGCCCGTCGGATGCTCCATCCGCGCAGCACAAGTAGGAGAGATGAGGAGAGGCAATGGCGACATCCGCCCCTGACTCCGCTCCCGTTTATTACCCGGCGGCTCCCACCAGTTTGGTGCGGCCGGGCATCATTTCGGCGGCATTCACGCTGATCGCGGCCGGTGTCGCGATCTACCTCGGACACCCTGTTTTCGCAGTGTTCTTCGCGGTGGGCGTCGTCGCCGTCCTCGTCAACGCCAAGATGGTCACCCTCGCGGTGACCCGGGTGGCTGCCGAGGAAGATCCCCGTAAGAAACTGCTCGCCGTCAATTCGGCGCTCCGGCTCGGTGTGATCACCGTGCTGGCGCTGGCGGCGGCCTTCCTGGTCCGGCCCGATGGGTTGGGCGTGATGTTCGGACTCGCCGTCGGCCAGGTCGTCCTGGTACTCAACACGGTGATTCCGGTGATGAAAGGACTTCGTAAGCAGATATGAGCGCACCGTCTTACGGCTCGGGCACCCTCTACCTTGCCGAGTCCAAGATCGAGGTGGGACACCACCGCCAGGCCGAGTGGCTGGGACTCACCTGGAACGTCGACACGATCATCGCCACCCTGATCGCCGCCGTCGTGGTGATCGCCCTCGCGCTGGTCGTCCGTTACAAGGTCACCTCGGGTAAGCCCAACGCGGTCCAGATGTACTTCGAGGTGCTGACCGTCCAGATGCGGCAGCAGATCCAGAGCTCGATCGGCATGAAGGTCGCCGGGTTCGTCCTGCCGCTCGCGGTCGCATTGTTCACCTTCATCCTCGCCGCCAACTGGCTGGGTGTCATCCCGTGGCAGTACGGCAAGGACGAGGGCGGCACCACCGAGGTCCTGATGACGCCGTCGAGCGATGTCAACTTCGCCTACGCGCTGGCGCTGTTCGTCTTCTGCTGGTACCACTTCGCCGGTGCCCGCCGTCGCGGTCCGATCAAGCACCTCGTGATGCTGGTCAAGGGTCATGCCGCCGGCCTCGCGCCGATCAACATCATCGAAGAGATCGCCAAGCCCGTCTCGCTCTCCCTCCGTCTCTTCGGCAACATGTTCGCCGGTGGAACCATGCTCGCGGTCATCGCGCTGTTCCCGGCCTACATCCTGTGGGCGCCCAATGCCCTGTGGAAGTCCTTCGACCTCTTCGTCGGCCTCATCCAGGCCTTCATCTTCGCCCTGCTGACGATCCTGTACTTCAGCCAGAGCATGGAACTCGAAGAGGATCACCACTAGAGGTCCACGACCTGAGTCAGACCACCCGTAGTACGACCCTGGTCGGCGGCGCCGACCGGACCCACAGACCTGGCAGTCTCACGGTTGCCAGTACCACCCGAAAGGAAAGATCTCAATGGATCCGAATCTGGTTAGCATGGGCGCGTTGATCGGCGGCGGCCTCATCATGGGCGGCGGCGCGATCGGTGCCGGTATCGGTGACGGTATCGCCGGTTCCCAGCTCATCGCCGGCATCGCCCGGCAGCCGGAGGCCCAGGGCCGACTGTTCACCCCGTTCTTCATCACCGTCGGTCTGGTCGAGGCCGCGTACTTCATCAACCTCGCCTTCATGGCGCTGTTCGTCTTCGCCAACCCGGCCCAGACCTACGGCGGCTGATAGCCGGCGTCACGCCAGTCCACCTCTCACGTTCGTTATCCCGATAGGGGACCACCCATCATGATGAGTCTCGCCTCAGAAGAAGCCGGGGGGACGTCAAACTTCCTCATCCCCAATGGCACGTTTTTCGCGTGCCTGCTGATCTTCATCGTCGTGCTGGTCGTCATCCGCACTCTCGTCGTCCCACCGATTGTCAAGGTGCTCGACGAGCGTGAGGAACGCGTCGCACAGACGGTCAAGGACAACAAGGCCGCTGCGGCGAGCTTCGAGGATGCCGACCGTGAGTACACGGCACGTCTTCGCGACGCTCGTGGAGACGCCACCGGAATCCGTGATGAGGCGCGGGCGAAGGGCAACGAGCAGTTGTCCTCCGCCAAGCACGAGGCCACCGAGGAGGCCGACGCCGCACTCGCCAGGATCACGGCTGATCTCAAGGTGGAGGCGGACAATGCGGTCACGACCGCGAAGCAGGACGTGAGCCGGCTGTCGGCGACGCTGGCCGGCCGCGTCCTGGGTACCGATGTCGCCGCAGCCACCGCTGGGGCCGAGCAGACAGAGACGGTGAAGTAAGCGTGGACATTTTCATCGGACAGCTCGTCGGATTCCTGGTCCTGGTCTTCCTGTTCATCAAGTACGTGCTGCCGCCGCTGCGCAAGGCAGTGACCAAGCAGCAGGACGCGATCGGACAACAGATCACCGAGAGCGAGGACGCCAAGAACCGTGCCGCACAGGCACAGGTGGCCCATGAGAAGGCGATCGAGCGTGCCGAGGCCGAGGCCAAGGAACTGCACGAGGGAGCCCTCGCCGACGCCAAGTCGATCGAGGACGACCTGAAGAAGGCGGCCGACAACGAGGTCAAGCGGATCAGCGAGCACGGCAAGACACAGGCCGAGCTCAGCCGTACCAGCCTCGTCCGTCAGCTGCGCACGGACCTGGGCCTGACCGCGGTCGACGGCGCGGGCGCGCTGGTGCGCAAGCACCTTGCCGACCCGAGCAACCAGGCCGCGACGATCGATCGCGTGATCGACGAGCTCGAGGGCATGTCCTCGGGATCGCAGCCGGAGAACGGCATCCCGTCGAACGCCGAGCTGATCGGTCTGCACTCGTTGCACGCGACCAGCCGTGAGGCCGCGCGAGTGATTGCGACCGAGTTCGATTCGGCCGCAGCCGATCTCGACTCCGCGGCGCTGACCGCGGCGTCGGTCGAGCTCTCCGAGGTGATCCGGTTCCTGGTCAAGAACCCGGTCCTGCGCAAGAAGATCACCGAGGACGAGGACAACGCTGCGGGTAAGCGTCAGCTGGTGCATGCGCTGTTCGACGGCAAGGTCGCCCCGATCGTCGTCGACCTGGTCGCCACCGGTGCCGTGCAGCGCTGGTCCCAGAGCAACGACCTGCTCGTCGCGCTGCGCCGGCAGAACGCCCTCGTGGTGCTCGCCGCCGCCGAGCGTGACGGAACCATCGAGCAGACCGAGGACGAGCTGTTCCGCGTCGGTCGCCTGCTCGACGGCAATCCCGAACTGGCCTCGCTGCTGTCGGACTTCGCACGCCCGGCGGACAAGCGCAACGACCTGCTGCGCTCGCTCGTCGGCAACCAGGTCGGTGAGCACACCTGGTACCTGCTCTCGCACACCATCCATGCGCTCCACGGGCAGCCGGCCGAGGTCGCCGTGGCGCACCTGGCCGAACTGGCCGCAGCCCGGCGTGGGGAGACCGTGGCCCACGTGATCTCCGCGGTTCCGCTCACCGATGCCCAGGTCACCCGCCTGACTACGGTGCTCGCGAACATCTACCACCGCAAGATCTCGGTCCAGACCGAGGTCGACGAGTCGATCATCGGCGGCCTGCGCATCGGCGTCGGCGACGAGGTGATCGAGGCCGACATCGCCACACGTCTGGCGAAGGCGGCCGAGACACTGCCCCGTTGACGCCGCGCCCGGCGATCGACGACCCGAACACCCCACGTACCACTCACGGACTGAGCAAGAAAGACGAGAACCCATGGCGGAGTTGACGATCTCAGCAGACGAGATTAAGGGAGCGATCGAGCAGTACGTCTCGTCGTTCGAAGCCGAAGCCACGCGTGACGAGGTCGGCATCATCACCGATACCGCGGACGGCATCGCGCACGTCAGCGGCCTGCCGAGCGCGATGGCCAACGAGTTGCTGCAGTTCCCGGGCGGCGTGCTCGGCGTGGCGCTGAACCTCGACGAGGACGAGATCGGTGCCGTCATCCTCGGTGACTACGAGACCCTGGAAGAGGGCCAGCAGGTCAGCCGTACCGGCGACGTGCTCTCGGTTCCGGTCGGTGACAAGTTCCTCGGTCGCGTCGTCGATCCGCTGGGCAAGCCGATCGATGGTCTCGGCGACATCGAGGCCGCAGATCAGCGCGTCCTCGAGCTGCAGGCCGCCACGGTCCTCGAGCGTCAGCCCGTCGAGGAGTCCCTCGCCACCGGCATCAAGGCCATCGACGCCATGACCGCCATCGGCCGCGGACAGCGCCAGCTGGTCATCGGCGACCGCAAGACCGGCAAGACCGCGGTCTGCATCGACGCGATCCTGAACCAGAAGGCCAACTGGGAGTCCGGCGACCCGACGAAGCAGGTGCGATGCATCTACGTCGCCGTCGGTCAGAAGGGTTCGACCATCGCGGGCGTCAAGACCGCCCTCGAAGAGTCCGGCGCGATGGAGTACACCACCATCGTCGCGGCTCCCGCCTCCGACTCCGCCGGATTCAAGTGGCTGGCCCCCTACACCGGTTCGGCCATCGGTCAGCACTGGATGTACGAGGGCAAGCACGTCCTCATCGTGTTCGACGACCTGACCAAGCAGGCCGAGGCCTACCGCGCGATCTCCCTGCTGCTGCGTCGTCCGCCGGGCCGCGAAGCATACCCCGGCGACGTCTTCTACCTGCACTCCCGTCTGCTGGAGCGTTGCGCGAAGCTCTCCGACGCGATGGGTGGCGGCTCGATGACCGGTCTGCCGATCATCGAGACCAAGGCCAACGACGTGTCGGCGTTCATCCCGACCAACGTCATCTCGATCACCGACGGTCAGGTGTTCCTCGAGTCCGATCTGTTCAACAAGGGCGTCCGCCCGGCGATCAACGTCGGTACCTCGGTGTCCCGCGTCGGTGGTGCTGCACAGACCAAGGGCCTGAAGAAGGTGTCCGGCTCGCTGCGTCTGGAGCTCGCCCAGTTCCGTGAGCTCGAGGCGTTCTCCGCCTTCGCCTCCGACCTCGACGACGCCTCGAAGGCACAGCTCGAGCGCGGTGCCCGCTGGGTCGAGATGCTCAAGCAGGATCAGTACAGCCCGTACTCGGTCGAGGACGAGATCGTCTCGATCTACCTGTGCGGTGAGGGTCACTACGACTCCGTGCCCGTCGACGACGTCCGGAACTTCGAGACCCAGCTGCTGAGCCACCTGCACCACAACGCGACCGGTGTCTACGACTCCATCGCCGGCGGCCAGGTGCTCTCCGCCGACCAGGCCGAGTCCCTCGTCGCCGAGACCAACAAGTTCAAGTTCTCCTACCTCACCCACGACGGCAAGCGTGTCGTCAACGAGGCCGAGGCCAAGGCGATGGACTCCGAGGACGTCGAGCACGAGTCGATCAAGATCCGCAAGTGATCGAATCGACCATCGACGTCTCAGGCAAGGAAGGGGTGAGGGCTCATGGCCAGCATTCGTGAGCTGCGCTCACGCATCCGGTCGGTCCAGTCGACCAAGAAGATCACCAAGGCGCAGGAACTGATCGCGACCTCCCGGATCACCAAGGCCCAGGCCAGGGTGGCGGCTGCCAAGCCGTACTCGGAGGAGATGACCAAGGTCCTGTCCGAACTGGCCGGCGCTGCGGGATCGCTCGACCATCCGCTGCTGGTGGAGCGTGAGCAGCCGAAGCGCGCCGGGATCCTGGTCATCACCAGCGACCGCGGCATGTGTGGCGGCTACAACACGAACGTCCTGCGGGCCACGCGAGAACTCATCGCGCTACTGCGGGAAGAGGGCAAAGAGCCCGTCCTGTTCGTCATGGGGCAGAAGGGCGTCGGCTACTTCAGCTTCCGCGGGATCGACGTCGCCGACTCCTGGACCGGGTTCTCCCAGGCCCCGGAGTTCGTCGACGCGGCAGGTGCGACCGAGTTCCTGGTCGACCTGTTCGTCGCCGGCTCGGACGAGTCGGTCGATCGGCCGGACGGTGAGGGAGTGCTGACGGGTCTGGACGAGCTGCACCTGGTGTACACCCGGTTCGTCTCGATGCTGACCCAGGAGCCCGAGGTCCGTCGGATGGCCCCGCTGGTGGTCACCGAGGACGAGGTGGACGTCTCCGACGCGGAGACCGTGCCGAGCGAGGTTCGCAACTACTCCTTCGAGCCCGGCGCCGAGGCGCTGCTCGAGGCGCTGTTGCCGAAGTACATCGCCACCCGTGTCTACGCGGCCCTGCTGGATTCGTCCGCATCGGAGTCGGCCGCGCGCCGTACCGCGATGAAGGCCGCCACCGACAACGCCGAGGAACTGTCCAAGTCGCTGTCGCGCGAGGCAAACCAGCTGCGCCAGGCCCAGATCACGCAGGAGATCAGCGAGATCGTCGGCGGGTCCAGCGCACTGGCCAACTAGCCGGAGAAAGCGGGCCCCGCGCCCCGTTCTCGCCACCAACAGGGCCCGCTCGCTCCGCTCCCGGCGCCCGCACAGAAACTTCGATCGAAGAGGAAGTGACCCAACCACCATGACCGCAGCAGTAGAAACCCCATCCGCGAAGTCGGCGGGGTCGACCGAGGGCCGGATCGTCCGGATCATCGGCCCCGTGGTCGACGTCGAGTTCCCCCGTGGCTCGATCCCCGACCTGTTCAACGCCCTGCATGCGGAGGTCTCCCTCCCGTCGGTGGCCAAGACCCTGACGCTCGAGGTCGCACAGCACCTCGGCGACAACCTGGTCCGCACCATCTCGATGCAGCCCACCGACGGCCTGGTCCGCGGCGCTGCCGTGTCGGACACCGGCTACCCGATCCGCGTGCCGGTCGGCGACGTCGTCAAGGGCCACGTGTTCAATGCCCTCGGCGACTGCCTCGACAGCCCCGGCCTCGGCCGTGACGGCGAGCAGTGGGGCATCCACCGCAAGCCCCCGGCCTTCGACGAGCTCGAGGGCAAGACCGAGATCCTCGAGACCGGTATCAAGGTCATCGACCTGCTGACCCCGTACGTCAAGGGCGGCAAGATCGGTCTGTTCGGTGGTGCCGGTGTCGGCAAGACCGTTCTGATCCAGGAGATGATCACCCGTATCGCCCGCGAGTTCTCCGGTACCTCGGTGTTCGCCGGCGTCGGTGAGCGCACCCGTGAGGGCACCGACCTCCACCTCGAGATGGAGGAGATGGGTGTTCTCCAGGACACCGCCTTGGTGTTCGGTCAGATGGATGAGCCGCCGGGCACGCGTATGCGTGTCGCCCTGTCGGCGCTGACGATGGCGGAGTACTTCCGCGACGTCAAGCACCAGGACGTGCTGCTGTTCATCGACAACATCTTCCGGTTCACCCAGGCCGGTTCGGAGGTCTCGACCCTGCTCGGTCGTATGCCTTCGGCCGTGGGTTACCAGCCGACGCTGGCCGACGAGATGGGTGAGCTCCAGGAGCGCATCACGTCGACCAAGGGTCGTTCGATCACCTCGCTGCAGGCGATCTACGTCCCCGCCGACGACTACACCGACCCGGCGCCGGCCACCACCTTCGCGCACCTCGATGCGACCACCGAGCTCTCGCGTCCGATCTCGCAGCTGGGTATCTACCCGGCCGTGGACCCGCTGACCTCGACCTCGCGCATCCTGGAGGCCTCGATCGTCGGTGACGAGCACTTCCGCGTCGCCAACGAGGTGAAGCGCATCCTGCAGAAGTACAAGGAATTGCAGGACATCATCGCGATCCTCGGTATGGACGAGCTGTCCGAAGAGGACAAGGTCACTGTCCAGCGTGCCCGCCGCATCCAGAAGTTCCTCGGCCAGAACTTCCTGGTCGCCGAGAAGTTCACGGGTGAGAAGGGCTCCGTCGTGCCGCTGGCCGACACCATCGAGGCGTTCGACCGCGTCTGCAAGGGCGAGTTCGACCACCTGCCGGAGCAGGCGTTCAACAGCTGCGGTGGGCTCGACGATGTGGAGGCTGCCGCTGCCAAGATCGCCGGAAAGTAGTAGGCGACAATGGCTGACAAGTCCTACCACGTCGAGGTCGTCGCGGCCGACACGGAGCTGTACTCCGGCGAGGCGACCTTCTTGATCGCCCAGACCACCGTCGGTGAACTCGGCATCTTGGCCGGGCACGAGCCATTGCTCGGTCAGCTGGTGCCCGGTGGCTTCGTGGTGATCGTCGAGACCAGTGGCGAGCGCAAGGCTGCCGCGATCGAAGGCGGTTTCCTCTCGGTCACCGGCGAGTCGGTCACCATTCTGGCCGACTCGGCCGAATGGGCCGACGACGTCGACGTTGCTGCGGAGAAGGCCGCCCTCGAGGCCGCCGAACCGGGTAGCGAGGCCTACAACCATGCTCATGCACGGTTGACCGCCGCCGAACATCTGGTGAAGTAGCACACTCCGACATTTCGGAGACGGCGAGGCCAGTCACCCCCGAACGGGGTGGCTGGCCTCGCTGCTTTGCGGGGTGGCATGCTTGGAACACGTCTCCCTCGACCCAGCCCCGCGTCACAGCCCGACGCGATCGCCGAGGCGGAGACCCAGGAGGTGCACTCGGATGTCGATACTCGTCGCGGTGCTCAGCGTGTTGCTGGTAGTTGTCTTGGCCCTCTGCGGTCTGTTGGCGGTTCGGGTGGCCCAGCTGCGTCGCGGTGGGACGCCCGTCTTGTTGCGGATCCTTCCCGCCGAGGTGGACGAGGGTTGGCGGCACGGGACCGTGCACTACAGCGACGAGGCCCTGCGCTACTACCGGCTCACGTCCCTCCGGCCGGGCCCGTCCCGCACGCTGGTGCGCCGCCGCCTCGACATCAGTGGTCGGCGCCGTCCGGTCGGCACCGAGCGCGACATCCTCGAGGGGATGGTCATCCTCGAGGTGCACCAGTCCGCCCCGTCCGGAGACGGCCGGACCTACGAGATCGCCTTCGACCCCGGCGGAGTCACCGCATTCCAGTCCTGGGTCGAGTCCCGCCGCTCGCTGCGGTCGCAGAACCGCCGCTCTGCTTGAGTTGTCGGCGCCGACTTCGTCGTCGCGGGCCGCTCGCCTTACCGCGCGTCTTCCCTCCTCATTGCATCGGTCGCAGGCTCCCTCGCTCTTCGTCAGTCCAGACACGCGACGGTCGCTCGGCCGTGGGTGTTGTTGTTGCTGGTTGAGCCGGTGAGGAGCGGAGCGACGAGGCGTGTCGAAACCTCCGGCGGCCGATGTCGGGTGGTGGCCAGCTCGGAGGTGGGTGGCTTTTCGGTGTGAGGTGGCAGAGGTTTCGACGGTCGGTCGGTCTCGCTGGCGCGAGGTCGTCCTGGTCAACCATCGTGTGGGGTGCGATGGCGCGTGGGGTCGCCTTTGCGAGGACGTCCTGCTCGACCATCGGTTGTTGCTGGTTGAGCCGGTGAGGAGCGGAGCGACGAGGCGTGTCGAAACCTTCGGCGGCCGATGTCGGGTGGTGGCCAGCTCGGAGGTGGGTGGCTTTTCGGTGTGAGGTGGCAGAGGTTTCGACGGTCGGTCGGCCTCGCTGGCGCGAGGTCGTCCTGCTCAACCATCGTGTGGGGTGCGACGAGGCGTGTCGAAACCTTCGGCGGCCGATGCCGGGTGGTGGCCAGCTCGGAGGTGGGTGGCTTTTCGGTGTGAGGTGGCAGAGGTTTCGACGGTCGGTCGGCCTCGCTGGCGCGAGGTCGTCCTGGTCAACCATCGTGTGGGGTGCGATGGCGCGTGGGGTCGCCTTTGCGAGGTAGTCCTGCTCGACCATCGTGTGGGGTTCGTCCTGCTCAACGACGGTTTGACGCTCTGCTCAGCCCGCGGTGGGGCGCGACCGATCCCCGCCGGGAACCCACCTGACGTCACCCTCGCTGCCGGGGACGCGGTTGGCCACCCGGGACAGGATGAACAGCAGATCCGACAGCCGGTTGAGGTACTTCGCCGGCAAGACCGACGTCGACTCCGGATCGGCGTCGACGGCGGCCCACGCCGACCGCTCGGCACGCCGGGTCACCGTCCGCGCCTGATGCAGCAGTGCCGAGAGCACGGTGCCGCCGGGCAGGATGAACGAATCGAGGTTCGGCAGATCCGCACCGAACTCGTCGCACCAGCGCTCCAGGGCATCGATGTAGCCCTGCTCGATCCGCAGGGGTGGGTACTTCGGGTCCTCGACGACCGGGGTGGACAGATCCGCGCCGGCGTCGAACAGGTCGTTCTGGACGGTGCGCAGGACCTCGGCGATGGCCGACGGGGCGTCCGCAGACGCCAGTGCGACGCCGATCACCGCGTTGGCCTCGTCGCAGTCGGCGTAGGCGACGACGCGCGGATGGGTCTTGGGAACGCGGGAGAAGTCGCTGAGTCCGGTGGTCCCGTCGTCGCCGGTACGGGTGTAGATGCGTGTGAGGTGAACGGCCATGTCCAGAATCTAGTTCGTCGTCTCCGCACCGGTGTGAGCCAGCCGGATTCCCGGTGCCCGATAAGCTGTCGGACGTGAGTGATCGCTATCTGGTGACCGGCGGGGCGCGGCTGAGCGGCGAGGTGTCGGTCGGGGGGGCCAAGAACAGCGTGTTGAAGCTGATGGCGGCGTCGTTGCTGGCCGAGGGCACGACGACGTTGACCAATTCGCCCGAGATCGCGGACGTCCCGTTGATGGCCGAGGTGCTGCGTGGGCTCGGGGCCACCGTGAGCATCGACGGCGACACCGTGGTGATCGATTCGCCGGCCGAACCGAAGTACCACGCCGACTTCGACGCGGTGAAGCAGTTCCGCGCCTCGGTGTGCGTACTGGGGCCGCTGATGGCACGGTGCCGTCGGGCCGTCGTCGCGCTGCCCGGTGGTGACGCCATCGGCTCCCGGCCCCTCGACATGCATCAGGCGGGCCTGCGTGCCCTCGGTGCGCACAGCTCGATCGAACACGGCTGCGTGGTCGCCGAGGCCGATTCCCTGATCGGTGCCCCCGTGGCCCTGGAGTTCCCGTCCGTCGGCGCCACCGAGAACATCCTGATGGCCGCGGTGCTGGCCGAGGGGCAGACCACCATCGACAACGCCGCGCGTGAGCCGGAGATCGTCGACCTCTGCGAGATGCTGCAGCAGATGGGTGCCCGCATCGAGGGCGCGGGGACGTCGACGCTGACGGTGGTGGGCGTCGACCGGCTGCACCCCACCACCCACCGCGTGGTGGGGGACCGCATCGTGGGCGCGACCTGGGGGATCGCGGCGGCGATGACCCAGGGCGATGTGACGGTGCACGGTGTGAAGCCCGCCCACCTGCAGCTGGTCCTGACCAAGCTCGCCGACACCGGGGCCCGCGTGGACTCCTTTGCCGACGGCTTCCGGGTCCGCCACGACCGCAGGCCGTCGGCGGTCAATGTCTCGACCCTGCCGTTCCCAGGGTTCCCGACCGACCTGCAGCCGATGGCGATCGGTCTGGCGGCCGTCTCCGAGGGCATGTCGGTGATCACCGAGAACGTCTTCGAGGCCCGCTTCCGTTTCGTCGAGGAGATGGTGCGGCTCGGGGCCGACGCCCGGACCGACGGCCATCATGCGGTGATCCGGGGGATCGATCGGCTGTCCAGTGCACCGGTGTGGTGTTCGGACATCCGGGCCGGTGCCGGTCTGGTGTTGGCCGGGCTCGTCGCCGACGGGGTGACCGAGGTGCACGACATCGAGCACATCGACCGCGGCTACCCCAACTTCGAGGAGAACCTGACCCGGCTCGGCGGCCAGATCGAACGGGTTCGGGGCTGAACGTGGAGGGCGGCCACATGTATGCCGATCACTCGCATCCGGACCACTCGCATCCGGATCACGCGCACACAGACGACGCCGAGGCTCCCGCGCACACCGATCATGCCCACGACGGCACTGTGGACGTCGCGGTCTGGGCGACACGGTTCACGCTGCTCTCGGACCCGCACCGGCTGGAGATCCTGCTGGTTCTGCACCGGCAGCCGGGGATCTTCGTCGGCGACCTCGCCGCGGCCGTCGGTCGCACCGAGACCGCGGTGTCGCAGGCGTTGCGCGTCCTCCGGCAGCAGGGGTGGGTGTCGTCGACGCGTGTCGGCCGGTCGGTGGGTTATCGGCTCGAGGACGAGACCGTGCACCGCCTACTGCACTGGATCGGTGCCGGCCACATCCCCTCGGACAGCCCTACGTGATGTGAGGTCAGGGGTACACCTGCCCTGACGGATAGTCTGATCACTTCAACATCTGAATATGTGGACAGACTTCGCGGCTGGTCCTAACGTTCCCGGTATCGCGTGACGCGGATCACCGCGCACGTCCCGACGCGAATCCGGAAGGACAGCCGTCATGTCCACCACCACGCCTCTCGCCATGCACATGAGCGACGGCATCATCAATGCGCCGACATCGGCACTGTTCGGTGTCGTCGCCATCGCCGGCCTCGCCGTCTGCGCCTGGCGCGCGCGCACCGACCTCGACGAGAAGACGGTACCGATGGCCGGCCTGGTGGCCGCGTTCATCTTTGCCGTCCAGATGATCAACTTCCCGGTGCTCCCGGGCGTCAGCGGCCACCTCCTCGGCGGTGCGCTCGCCGCGATCCTGGTGGGCCCCTACACCGGCGCCCTGTGCATCGCGATCGTACTGGTGGTCCAGTGTCTGCTCTTCGCCGACGGCGGGGTGACCGCTCTCGGCGCGAACATCACCAACATGGCACTCATCTCGACCTTCGTCGGCTACGGCATCGCCGTCCTGGGTCGACGCCTGGTGTGTTCGCGGACATCGTCGGCGGGAGCCCTCGGTGGTGTTGCCTTTGTCTCGGCCCTGTGTGGAACCGTCGCCGCCGCAACCGGATTCGTCGTCGAGTATGCAATCGGCGGTGCCGCGAGCAGCTCCCTCGGCGCGGTCGCGGCCTACATGTGGGGCACTCACGTGCTCATCGGCACCGGCGAGGGTCTGATCACCGCCGTGACCGTGATGGCGGTCGCCCGCGCCCGCCCCGACCTCATCCACTTGCTGCGCAACGCCCCCCGATCGGCGGCCGCGCCCAGGGCGGGGGTGCCCGCATGACCGCCGTCACCGACGCGACCACCCCCGGCACGCCCGACCACCGGCCCCCGGTCCGGATGCGTACCTTCCTGATCGGATTCGGTGTGGTCGCCCTGCTCGTGGCCGGGATCATCTCGTACCTGGCCAGCTCGTCGCCCGACGGCCTCGACTCGGCCACCCTGCAGGGCTGCCAGACGGTGCAGACGAACGGCGGCGAACATCTCGAGGGCAACTGCATCGCCCAGCACGCCACCGACCACGCGATGGCGTCGTCGCCGCTGGCCGACTACTCCGTCCACGGCATCGGCCTGTCCACCGGGCTCGCCGGGATCATCGGTGTCCTCGTGGTGCTGGCGATCGCCGGCCTCGCGTTCCGGCTGCTCGGCCGCCGCCACCGCGCCGGCGACACGACCCGGGCCGACGCGGCGGTCACGACCGGACCGGAGCACTGAGGCGTGGGGGCCGGTCACGCGCATCCGCTCTATCGCAGCGGGGAGACCCGCGTCCACCGCGCTCCCACCGAGGTGAAGATCGTCGCCCTGGTGGTCTTCGTGTTCGCGGTGGTCGCCACCCCACGCGAGACGTTCTGGCCGTACCTCGGCTTCGCCCTGATCCTGGTGGCGCTGTGGGGAATCGCGCGCATCCCGCCGACCTGGATCGCAACCCGCATGCTGATTGAGGTGCCGTTCGTGGTGCTCGCGGTGCTGCTGCCGTTCGCCGAGGGTGGTGAGCGCACCACCGTGGCAGGCCTGTCGCTCTCGGTGCCCGGGCTCTACGCCGCCTGGGGCATCGTCATCAAGGGCACGCTCGGCGTCGCCGCGTCGCTCACCTTTGCCGCCACCACCCCGGCGCGGGAACTGCCCCTCGCGCTCACGCGGCTCGGTGTTCCCGCGACCATCACCCCGGTCTTCGTGATGATGCTGCGGTATCTCGATCTGCTGTCGGCCGAGATCCGCCGGATGCAGATCGCCCGGGCGGCACGCGGGGACTCGCCACGACTGCTGCACCAGGCCGGTGCCATCGCCAAAGGGGTGGGCGCATTGTTCCTGCGCTCCTACGAACGGGGCGAACGGGTACACCTCGCCATGGCGTCGCGTGGCTTCACCGGGACCATCCCGGACATGCCGGGTATCGCGAGTTCGCCGCGTGCCACACCGAGGCAGTGGCTGGTGGTGGTCAGCCCCGCGCTGCTCGCCGTCGCCGTCGCCGCAACCGCCTGGGGGATGAGATGAGCAATACCGAGTTGGGCAGTACCGAGATGACCCCGACCGAGAACGCGGCACCGGCCGCTGTCGAGATCACCGGCCTGCACTACACCTACCCGGACGGACACGTGGCCCTCGACGGCATCGACCTGAGGGTGGCGCCGGGTGAGCGCATCGCCCTGCTCGGACCCAACGGGGCAGGCAAGACGACGCTGATGCTCCAGCTCAACGGGGTGTTGCTGCCCACCTCGGGCAGGGTCTCGATCCACGGCCGTCCGGTCGCCAAGGACAGTCTGCGGCAGGTGCGCCGCCAGGTGGGGCTGGTCTTCCAGGACCCCGACGACCAGCTGTTCATGCCGACCCTGATCGAGGACGTCGCCTTCGGGCCGGCCAACTTCGGCGTCACGGGCGACGAGCTCGTCGACCGGGTCGAGGCGGCGCTGGCCACCGTGTCGATGACCGAACACGCTCGACGAAGCCCTCACCACCTGTCCGGCGGGCAACGCAGACGGGGAGCGCTGGCGAGCGTATTGGCTTGTCGTCCGGACATTCTCGTGCTCGACGAGCCGTCGGCCAACCTCGACCCGGTGGCGCGCCGCGAGCTCGCCGACACCTTGCTCGGTCTCGACACCACCATGCTCGTGGTGACCCACGACCTGCTCTACGCGGCCCAGCTGTGTGAGCGCGCGGTGATCGTCGACGCCGGCCGAATCGTCGCCGACGGTGCGATCGACGACATCCTCGCCGACGCGGAAGTCCTTGCCGCACATCGTCTCGAGCTGCCCTGGGGCTTCGACGCCGACACCGTGCGCCGCGCCCGTGCCGCTCAGCACCCGACCACTGCGGCCCGATGAGAGGCCTGGTCGGTACCTGTCCACTCGGCCAGGTGCCGACCTGACCTTCACCGGTGAACCCGGGGAGTTTGGGACGGTTTGGGTGTCAACCACTTTCGGCTGTCGTTGTGACGCACGTAACGTCACAAGTGCTCGAGCCGACGGCACGCGGTGTGCGACGGCGTACAAGGAGGTCAGGTCAGATGCAGGTAGATGAACTACTGAAACCATTCCCCATCAAGGAATTCCATCCTTTCCCGCGGGCCATGATGGGCCCGGGTGCGCACGAGATGATCGGCCCGGAGGCCCTCAAGCTCGGCTTCAAGAAGACCCTCATCATGACCACCGGTCTGCGCGGTAGCGACACCGTGCACAAGATCGCCGAGTCCTGCAAATACCACGGACTCGACGTGGTGGTCTACGACAAGGTCGAGTCCAATCCCAAGGACTACAACGTCATGGATGCCGTGGCGCTGTACAACTCGGAGAAGTGTGACTCGTTCATCTCGATCGGCGGCGGCTCGGCGCACGACGCCTGCAAGGGTGCGCGCATCTCGGTGGCCCACGACGGCCGTAACGTCAACGAGTTCGAGGGCTTCAACAAGAGCGAGAACCCGAAGAACCCGCCGCACATCGCGGTCTCGACCACAGCCGGTACCGGCTCGGAGACCTCATGGGCCTACGTCATCACCGACACCACCACCGACCCCGACAAGCCGCACAAGTACGTGGCCTTCGACGACGCGGCGGTCACCACCCTCGCGATCGACGACCCGGTGCTCTACTACGACTGCCCGGTCGCCTTCACCGCGCAGTGTGGCTTCGACGTGCTGGCGCACGCCTCCGAGCCCTACGTCTCGCGGCTGAACTTCCCGCCGTCGATGGGCAACGCGCTGCACGCGGTGCGGATGACCGCGCAGTACCTGCGCGAGGCCACCTGGAACCCCACCGAGCTGGCCGGCCGCGAGGGCATGATGTACGCGCAGTACATCGCCGCTCAGGCGTTCAACTCCGGTGGCCTGGGCATCATCCACTCGATCAGCCACGCGGTGTCGGCGTTCTTCGACACCCACCACGGTCTGAACAACGCCATCGCGCTGCCGCGTGTGTGGGCGTTCAACATGCCGGTCCACTACCAGCGGTTCGCCGACATGGCCGATGCCATGGGCGTCGACACCCACGGCATGACCAAGGTGCAGGCCGCCGATGCCGCCCTCGAGGCCGCCATCCGGCTGCTGCGTGACGTGGGCATCGTCGAGCGCTTCGCCGACGTCAAGCAGGACACCTACCCCAAGAACCGCCTCGGCGAGGGCCCGACCAAGTTCTACGAGAACCGCAAGGAGATCACCACCGACGCGGCCACCATCGACGCGCTGACCAACCACGTCCTCGGCGACGCGTGCACCCCGGGCAACCCCAAGGAGTGCACCTTCGAGACCGTGCGTCCGGTCGTCGAGCACTGCGTCAACGGTTCGCTGGACGAGCTCCTCCCGTAGTACCCACTCCGTCGCTGTCGCAGACGGTACGAGACCGGATGTGGGGATCGTGCGAACCCGCCCCCACGATCTGCCCGATCCCCACATCCTCTTCACCACGAGGTGGCCGCCGACGCCCCCACACGGCGGCCACCTCGTGTTCCACCCCTCCTCATCACCACTGCACCGCCATCGATCCCAGGAGAGAACCACGATGTCCGCGTCCACTCATCATCTCGCCGCCGCCGACGGGCCCGATGCCGCCGACGGGCCCGATGCCGTCGAGTTCGCCGACGTCGACGACGTCACCGAACGGTTCGCCGATGCCGGATATCTCGCGGACTCGCGCCTGGCGACGACGGTGTTCCTCCAGTCCCGGCTGGGTAAGCCGATCCTGCTCGAGGGGCCGGCGGGTGTCGGCAAGACGCAGCTCGCCAAGACCCTCGCCGAGGTGACCGGCCGCGAGTTGCTCCGCCTGCAGTGCTACGAGGGTCAGGACGAGACCACCGCTCTGTACGAGTGGGACTACGGCAAGCAGCTGCTCTACACACAGGTGCTGCGCGAGAAGATCGGCCAGGTCGTCGCCGACGCCGACACCCTCGCCGAGGCGGTCGACCGGATCGGCGCCGAGGAGAGCGTGTTCTTCTCCGAGCGATTCCTCTCCCCGCGACCGCTGTTGGAGGCGGTCCGTTCGGAGCGGCCGGTGGTGCTGCTGATCGACGAGGTCGACCGCGCCGACGAGGCCCTCGAGGCGGTGTTGCTCGAGCTGCTCGCGGAGTACCAGGTGTCAGTCCCCGAGATCGGTACCTTCGTCGCCAACCACCAGCCGATGATCGTGTTGACCTCCAACAACACCCGCGACCTGTCGGCGGCGCTGAAACGACGCTGTCTGCACCTGTCGCTCGACTACCCCGAGGCCGCCCGCGAACTCGACATCATCCGCTCCAAGAACACCGGGCTGTCGGAGACCCTGGCCGCCAAGCTGGTCGAGATCGTCCGCGGTCTGCGTGACCTCGACCTGCGCAAGGCGCCCAGCATCTCCGAGGCCATCGACTGGGCGCGCACCCTCGCGGTGCTCGGCGCCGACGAACTCTCCGCGGAGATCCTGTCGCAGACGGCGAACGTCGTCGTCAAGTACGACCGCGACCTCACCCGCGCACTCGAGGCGATCCCCAAGCTGGTCGACCCGAACGCCGAGGTGCCCGAGCACCTGCACTCCCACGATCACGGACACGGTCACTCGCACGGCCATTCCCACGGGTCCGATCACGACCACGATCACGATCACACCGGTCAGACGAAGCGGGCCGAGAAGGACAAGCCCGGCCGGCACGCCGACGACTACTACGGGTCGCCCGGCGCCAAGAGCGACGCCGGCCTGCGCGACGTGAGCGCAGGTCAGGGCAGCCGGTCGTTCAAGGCCGCACCTGAGAAGCCGTCCGGCCGCAGCCGCAAGCGCCCGTTCTGAGAGGGGCGAGACCATGGAAGGAGCGGTGCACCGGTTCGTCCGGTTGCTGCGTCTGCACGGCGTCCGCATCGGGGTCTCCGAGGCGATGGACGCGATGTCGGCGGTCGCAACCGCCGAGATCCTCGGCGACCGTGAGCTGTTGCGGTCGGCGCTGGAGGCATGCCTGATCAAGGATCGTCGCGACGAGGCGACCTTTCACGACGTCTTCGACAAGTTCTTCTCCCTGCGCCCGGTGATCGCCGCCGACGCCGAGCACGGTCACTCGCACACCCACGACGACCTCGCCGACACCGGTGACCTGCAGGAGTACACGCTCTCCGACGAGGTCAGCAACACCCCGCAGCAGGGTCACAGCCACGGCCCGCCGTCGGACATCCGCGACTTCTTCGACCCGGAGGACCTCGCCGAGCAGTACAACCTGCATCAGGAGGCCAACAAGCTCGACATGGCGTCGCTGACCGACGAGATCGTGTTGTCGGCGGACACGGTGCCCAACTCCGAGCAGGCCGCGCGCGTGCAGCTGACCGTGTCGCGGCTGCACAATCCGGGCCGGCCGGGGGAGCTGGTCACCGGCAATCCCACCCAGCTCGACGCCGAGTTGTCGGTGGCGCAGGAGATGGCGCTGCTGAACTGGCTCGACGACGCCGACGACATGTTCGGCACACAGCCCGATCGGGAGGAGATCGCCAGGCTGCGCAATGCGCTGGCCGGATTGCTCGACGGACTGCCGGAGAAGCTGCGCGATCACCTGGAGCAGCTCATGGCCACCGACCACGAGATCGAAGAGCGCGAGATCAAGGCGTCGGTGCGGGATGCGATCCACGAGCACGAGCGCGCCAGTCTCGAGGAGTCGATCCGCCGGCTGATCCGCAGCCTGCACGGGGCCCCGCGCGCCCGCCGCAAGGTCGCCGCCCGGGGTACCGTCGACGCCGCGCGCACCATGCGGGCGAACCTGCGATTCGACGGCGTGCCGTTCCGCCCGGTCACCGTGGCCAAGGTGGAGGACCGCCCGTCATTGCTGATCCTGGCCGACGTGTCGCTGTCGGTGCGCAGTGCCGCGCGATTCACCCTGCAGCTGGTCCACGGACTGCAGAGCATGGTGGCCCATGTCCGGTCGTTCGCGTTTGTGTCCGATCTGGTCGAGATCACCGATCTGTTCGCCGAGCATCCACCCGAGGATGCGCTGTCGCTGGTGGTGTCGGGGCTGCCGGCCGGTGGCGTGCTCGACACCGATGCCGATTCCGACTACGGCAAGGCGTTGGGCACCTTCCTGGAGGAGTACGGCGGCGCCATCACCCGGCGCACCACGGTGATCGTGCTCGGTGACGGCCGCAACAACGGTCGTGAGGCCAATCTGGATGCGTTCGAGGAGATCACCCGCCGCGCCCGCGAGACCATCTGGATCACTCCCGAACCGACGTATTCATGGGGTCTGGGTTCGTGTGATCTGCCCGCATATGCGACGTTCTGCGACCGGGTGCACGTCGTCCACGACCTCGCGGCACTCGAGCAGGTCTCGGTCAGCGCGTACGGCGCGTGAGCAGCGTCACCACGCGTAGGATCAGCCGCACACACTTCGGCGACCACGAGGCGGGTGAGCAGTGATGCGGGCCGAGACCGGCAGGGTGACCAGCTCCGGGGAGGTCGCCGCCCGGCCCACCGTGCGGGTGGCCAAGTTCCACACCCCGGAGATCATCATCGGTCCCGGAGCACTGGACGAGATCCCGCGTGCCGCAGCCGGTCTGGGGATGCGGAGGCTGATGATCGTCGCCGATCGCGAGCTCGTCGCCACTCCCTGGTACCCACAACTGGCGCAGCGCCTGCGGGCTGCGGACCTGCGGGTGTCGTCCTACACCGGGGTGTCGCCCAACCCGCGGGCCCCGGAGATCGCGGACGGCTTCGAACACTACGAGCAGACGCGGGCGGAGGGGATCGTGGCACTCGGTGGTGGGTCGGTGATCGACGCGGCCAAGGGCATCGCGATCCTCGCCGCCAACGGCGGGCACATCCTGTCCTACGAGGGCATCGACCGCGCCCGGCGCCCGCTCCCGCCGATGGTCGCCGCCCCGACCACCGCGGGCAGCGGCTCGGACGTCTCACAGTTCTGCATCGTCAACGACGTCGACCGGATGACCAAGGTGACCATCATCGGCCGCGGTCTGGTGCCCGACGTGTCGGTGATCGACCCGCTGGCGCTGGCCACCCTGCCGCACGAGGTGGCCGCGCAGTCCGGGATGGATGCCATCACCCACTGCATCGAGGCCTACGCGTCGGTGGCGCACACCCGTCTGACCGACCGGGCCGCGCGCAGCGCGATCGCCACCGCCTGGCACTCGATCGAACGGTTCGTGGACGACCCGGCCGACGCCGACGCCGGGATGGAGATGGCGTACGCCGCACTGGAGGCCGGGATGGCGTTCACCAACGCGATCCTCGGCGCCACTCACGCGATGAGTCATCCGGTGGGCGGGCTGTGCGACGCCCCGCACGGTGCGATCAACTCCGTCCTCCTGCCGCATGTGATCCGGTTCAACGCCGAGGTCGATCCCACCCCGTACGTCGACCTCGCCGAGGCGATCGGGATCGGGGTGTCGTCGTCGGCCCATGTCACCGCCGAACGGTTCGCCGATCAGGTCGCGGGCATGTCCACGCGCGTCGGGATGCCTTCTTGGCTCAGGGATTTCGGTGTCCGCGATGCCGACATCCCGGTGCTCACCGTCAATGCCCTCGCCGACGCGTGTATGCGGACCAACCCGCGACAGCCCACCACCGTCGACGTCGCGCGGATGTATCGCGAGGCGCTGTGAGCGCGGCCGCCGACGCCGACCGCACCGCGTCGGGCGGGATGTCGCCGGAGACCGAACTCGACTCCCTGATCGGGCTGCACTCGGTCAAGGGTTCGCACTATGCACAGTTCCGTGGGGTGGAGGAACGACTCAGCCGTGTGGTCGGTGCGCTGGACCGGATCTCGCGGGCACTGGTGCAGACCGCCGAGGGGCCCGAGACCCTGGTGTTGTCGGTGGTGCGGGCCGTCGCCGATCACCTCGATGCCGACTGGGTGGTGTTCGCGCTGTGCGACGGTGCGCTCGACCGCACCGGACCGCGGCATCTGATGCTCGCCGGGGACGGCACCATCTACGCCTTCGAGGGGGTCTCCCGTGCGCGGACGCCGTCGCATATGCCCGACGAGGTGCTCAACCGACTCAACGACGTGCTGCGCAATCAGCTCGGGGAGCTCGTCCGGCCGATCGTCGAGGACCATCACCTGCATGTCCCGTTGCATCTCGACGGACGGGTGGTGGGCGGGTTGTCGGCGTGGACGCCGCACCACCATGTGGTGGACTCCGCCGATCTGGTGGTGATGCGGATCCTGGCCCGGCAGGCGATGGTGGCGCTGCTGAACGCGGCTCTGCTCGACGAGAGCCGGCATCAGCTGACCCGCGCCGAGGACGCTTACGCCAAGGCCCGCGAACAGGCGACCGACCTCGCCGTGCAGAACGCGGAACTCCAACGCACGCAACGAGAATTGTCGGCGGTCATGCGGCAGCGGCTGGTCACCGAGGAGCGTGAGCGGATCGCCCGGGAACTGCACGACTCGGTGACGCAGTCGGTGTTGTCGGCGGGTGTGCAGATCGAGGTGTGCCGGATCGAGTCCGATCCGGAGACCGCCGCCCGGCTGGAGGTGGCCGGGCAGCTGACCCGCGACGCCGTCGAGCAGCTGCGGTCGGTGATCTATGCCCTCAACCAGTCGCCGTCGGTGGAGGGACTGAGTCTCGGCGAGATCCTCGACGAACTCTGCTCGATGCACATGCCGGCGGATCTGCGGACCGACGTGCGGATCGTCGGACGGCCCCGGGATCTGCCCGACGACCTGCAGCATGCCATCCTGCGGATCGCCGGCGAGGCCCTGTTCAACACCGCGGTCCACGCCGAGGCCACCCGCGCGCGGGTGGTGCTGGGCTACGGCGACGAGGACGTGGCGCTCACCGTCGACGACGACGGTTCCGGCGATCCCGGGCACATGCGGCGGGTGATGCGCGCAGCGATGCTCGGCGATCTCGCCGGTCGGCACCGAGGCCTGGCCAACATGGCCGGCCGGGCCATCGACCTCGGCGGTGACCTGCGGATTCGTAGGTCCCGGCTCGGGGGTGTGCGGATCGCTGTGGACATCCCCGACCCGGCCGCGTCGAGAACTCTTCAGAAGGGGGCCGGGTCGGCCCGGCCCCAGCGGACCGAACAGCAGGAGGTCACCCGATGAACGACGCGGCGACGAACGATCAGGGGGTTGCCACGCGACCGGTGCGCACCGTGCTGGTCGACGACCACGCGCTGCTACGGGCAGGCATCCGGTCGCTGCTCGAACGGGAGGATTCGATTGCCGTGGTCGGGGAGGCCGACACCTTCGACGAGGCGCTGGCCCAGATCGCACGGTGTGAACCCGATGTGGTGGTGGTCGATCTCAAGCTCACGGCCGGAACCGAATACGAGGGTCTACGGCTGATCACCGAGATCGCGGCCCGCCACCCGGACGTCGCGTCATTGGTGCTGACCACCTTCCTCGACGACGACCTGGTGGTTCGGGCGGTCAAGGCCGGTGCGCGGGGCTATGTGGTGAAGGATGTCGACACCACCGAACTGGTTCGCGCGATCCAGGCCGTCTCCGGTGGTGGCAGTGCCTTCGATCCGCGCAGCGCGGCGATCGTGCTGCGCACGGTGTCGGGGGAAGGGGCCGGACCGGAGATCCTGACCGAACGTGAGCGTGAGGTTCTGCGGCTGCTGGCCGACGGAATGAGCAACAAGCGGATCGGTCAGACGCTGTTCATCTCGGAGTCGACGGTGAAGTTCCACATCCGCAACATCATCCGCAAACTCGGGGTCACCAAGCGCACCGATGCCGTCTACATCGCGAGCAAGCGCGGGCTGATCTGAGGCGGGCCGATCGGGGTGGCGCCGCCGGGCCGAACTCACCCGCGGGTGGGTTCGGCCCCAACTCTTGGAGGGGAGAAGCGAGGAGGGTTGGCCGAGAAGGGTTCGGGTCCGACCGGTTCGGCCCAGAAGCATTCGCTCACAGCGGAAGTCGGACAGATGGGCTCGGCCGGGGTCGAGTTCAGCACCGGGGTGTGAGGACCAGCCAGCCGCCGTGGTCGGTGGAGAACTCGGCACCGGCATCCGGCACCGCGCCGGCCCATCGGTGCAGGTCGTTCTCGGACAGCGTGGCGAGGTGGCCGAAGTGCTCGCTCGGGTGGTCCTCATAGGGGATGGCGATCACCACACGCCGCCGCGCGACCCGCAGGGCGTGGGTGATCGCGTCGCGGACCTGGGGTTCGGTGAGGTGCTCGAGCAGGTGGATGAGGGTCACGGTGTCGACCGCGTCGTCGGCGAAGGGCAGATCGGTGGCGTCGCCGACGACGGCGTGCACCGGGGTGCCACGACGTTGCGCGGCCGCGTCGAGCAGCCCTATCGCACCGGGGGAGATGTCACAGGCCGCCACCTGGTGACCGTCTTGGGCGCACTGCAGCGCGAAGAACCCGAAGCAGCTGCCGACCTCGAGCACGCTGTGGCCGGCGATGAATGATCGCGCACGACGATGCACGGGGGAGAACGCGGCGGTGCCCGTCTGTAGGGCGATCACGGAATTGTCGTAGAAGGCAGCCCAGGCGACCTCGGGGTCGGGGGAGCAGGACCGGATCATGCCGACCGCGGTCTCCTCGAACTCCCATTGTCCGTGGATGGCCCCGGCGTCGATCAGTGCCACGAGCCCGCTGACCAGTGAGTCGTCGGAGAGGTCGTCGAGAGTCAGGGAGTGGACCACCTGCACCCGGCCCAGGCCATCGGTCTGCCACGCCACGCGGCCGGCGCGGTGAAATCCCGGCGGCGCGATCGACGAGCGGCGAACCGCGATCCGTCGGTCGGTGGGGACACCGGCGCTGGTGGTGAGTGTGGCGGTCATACCGTGAGGCTATGACCTGCGCGTTCGCTGCGAAACTGACCGACGGGGTGCGATGACTGGCCGAAAGGTTGGGATCGACCGGTGTCCGGGTAGGGCCGATATGTCCCAGATCACGTTGTGGTTGCCCGCCGACCTTGCGGTGGTGCGGGGTTGAGCGTGTCTCTGCCACCTGGGGAGATGCTTCCGAATGGGCTCCGTGACCTGGCGATTTGATTCTCGCGTCACTCGTGCGTAACTTATTCGAAGTCAGCGCGCCACGGCGCCGCCCCGGAGGGCCCGAGAGGGACTCCACCGGGATGCCGGAAACCGGGCTCGCGCCGACCGCCCCAGATCGATCCGGTTCACATCCTCGGATTTTGCACCACGAAGATCATCTGATAGGCTGGAGAAGTTGCCCGGGATCGGGTAGCGAATCCCAAAAAGACGAGTACAGCTCACTGGAGTTCGCCCCTTGTGTGGGGTGGTGTTGGTGGGTGTGTGTTCTTTGAGAACTCGATAGTGTGTTGGTGGATTGTTTGATGCCATATTTTTGTGGTGTCAGG